>JALGZO010000203.1 GCA_025774865.1 bacterium
TCCTCGTGGGAGCGAGCTCGACCCTGGATCTGCAAGTCTCGAACGTCGGCACCGATTTGCTCTCGGTGAGCGACATCACCACCACGGATCCCGACTACGTCGCGACTCCGGTGTCCTTCGAGCTCGAACCGGGCGCCTCTCAGATCGTCCAGGTGACGTTCGCGCCCGCGACCGCTACCCCGCACCCGGCCACTCTCACGCTGCAACACAACGCACCGACAGGAGCCACGGACATTCCTCTCTCCGGCGAGGGGCTGGTTCCGCCCGACATCACGGTCTCGCCGGCCAGCTTCAGCGACAGTCTCTTCACGGGCGGGGCGGCCACGCACTCCTTGACGCTGGGGAACGTCGGCGGAAGCGATCTCTTCTTCCAGATCGAGGTCACCGCCGATGAGACCGCCCGGGGAGCCGTCTCCGTCGACGTCATCGCGACCGAGGGCGGCAAGCCGCAACCGATCCTCGCGATCGGACGACCAGTTCCCCTCGAGGAGATTCGACGCGACCGGTCCGTGCCGTTACGACAACAGGTTCACGCCGACGACCTGGTCGACAAGACCGACGGTTCGTCGGCGCTCCCCTCGGGCAGCGGCCTGCGGACCTTGGCTCCCCAGGAGGAGGTCTTCGCGAACGCCGACAACGGGTACTTCAGCGGGTATCGCTCGCGCGGGAACATCTTCCGTTGCTCGACGCCGAGGAGGTTGACCGAGCACCGCTTCTGGCTGCACCCCGAATTCTCCGCCCGGCTCTGGTTTCTCGTGTACGAGGGGGATTCGCAGGTCGGAACGTACGAGCTCGTCAGCGCCTCCGACCTGTCACCGGCCGGAACCGCCATGGGTTGGTACAGTTCGGGCGAAGTCGGGGTGGAAATGATCCCCGGCAAGTTCTACCTGATCATCGCTTCCTTCGAGAGCGAGTGCCTCCACTACAACCAGCAGTGGATAAGCCCGTACCCGATTCCGGCCTCCTTCGGAGAGCTCATCGCCGGTGCCGGATGGTCCTGGTCGCCCGCGACCGCCTTCCCTCCGTTTTCGACCCAGGACGTGCCGGCCGGAGCGTTCATCGACCCGGTGGCGTACTACCAGACGATCGTGACGAACAGCGCGACCAGCTGGCTCGGCGTGGCGCCCGACTCGGGGACGGTCCCCCCCTCGTTCGACTTGACGCTCGACGTGACGTTCGATGCGGCGGGCCTGCCCGGCGGCGACTACGACGCGAGCCTCGTCGTCCTCTCGAACGATCCCGACGAGCTGGAGGTCGTCGTACCGGCTCATCTGCACGTGACGGCGGCTCCCGACATCGCCCTTTCGGACAGCGTCCTCAGCTACGGGACGATCTATGTGGGCACGACGTCGCTCGACACGCTGAGCGTGTCCAACGAGGGAACCGATCCGCTGAACGTCTCCAGCGTGAGCACTGACCATGCAAACTTCACCGTGGACGGGAGCGCGTTCACCCTGGATCCGGGAGAGAGCCGGCCCCTGGAGGTGATCTTCGGCCCCACGACGGACGGACCGATCACGGGAACACTCACTCTCGAGTGTGACGACCCGGATGAGCCTGTACTCACCGTCTCCCTGGAGGGCGAGGGCGTGTTCCCGCCGGTGATCTCGGTATCGCCCGACTCGCTGATGGAGGATCTCTTCACGGGAGAGGTCTCCGCCCAGACGTTGACCATCGCGAACGACGGCGGGGCGGATCTGGAGTGGGAGATCGGGATCACGCTCAGGTCCGCGGCAGCTCGCGGCACGACGATGTTGACGGCGCCGATGGCGAACCCGGACCGACGAGGGCTCGACGGCGAGAGCCCACCACCGGGGCGGACGACGCCCCTCCGGGCGGACGGGCTGAGCGACCTCACGGGCGTTCGGGTCCTTTGGGACCGGAGCCACTCGCAGATATCCCTGAGCGACTGGAGCACGATCGTCTCGGATCTGATCCTCCGGGGGGCCGAGGTGGTCGAAAGCTTCGACCCCATCACATCCGGTCACCTCGCGGACTTCGACCTCCTGTGGGTGACCGACGGGGCGGACACCTGGACCGCGGGCGAGGCCGACGATGTCGCGGCGTGGATCCAGACCGGCGGTGCTCTCCTTCTCGAGGGTGACCAGACGGAGTCGTCCTTCAACCTGCTGCTCGCGACGGCGGGAGCGGGGATCGAGTACTCGGGTGTCAACGGCAACGGCGGGGTGACGACGAACATCTTCCCCCACCCCGCGACGGAGGGCGTGTCCTTCCTTTGGCTGAGCTCGAGCACCCTGGGTCACCTCTCGTCGGTAGTGTCCCCGGCGGGCAACCTCGTGGACGACGTCGCCGGCGTACCGGCCGTCGCGTACAGCGAGGTGGGGTCGGGACGCATCATCGCGATGAGCGACGAGCTCTTCTGGGACGGCGCGGTGAACCAGGAAGACAATCAGCTCTTCGGCAACCAGGCCGTCGACTGGCTCGCGGGAACGGGATGGCTTTCCACCGATCCGGTCTCCGGGACACTTCCGGGCGGCACGTCAGCGGATGTGACCGTGACGTTCGACGCGACGGACCTGTTCGGGGGGGACTACTTGGCGGATCTCGTCGTGGCGAGTAACGACCCGATCACGACCGAGGTGATCGTGCCCACCACGCTGCACGTGACGGGGGCGCCGGACATCGAAGTCGATCCTCTCGCGATCGACTTCGGCCCGACGTTCATCGGAACGATGCCGCCGGACACCGCGAACGTCTCTAACGGAGGTACGGATCTCCTCACGGTCACGAGCGTGTCGGTGGATCACTCGGATTACACCGTGGACGTGACGAGCTTTGCCCTGAACCCGAATGAGGCGCAGGACATCGTGGTCACGTTCTCGCCGACGTCGGTGGGCGTGATCTCCGGGGACCTCACGATCGAGAGCGACGATCCCGACGAGGCGACCGTGGTCGTTTCGTTGGCAGGAGAGGGGATGGAACCGCCGGTAATCTCGGTGATGCCGACGTCGCTCGTCTCCAATCTCTTCACGAACGAGATCGAGACGCTCGTCGCGACCCTGCACAACACCGGGGGCAGCGATCTCGTGTTTGGCACGGAAATCCAGGGAGCTTCAGGCGTACCGGTCCACGCGGGCGAAGTGTATGCGAAGGGCGAAGAGGACCCGCGGCCCGGCATCCTCGGAAGCGGCGGTCCGGACGCCTTCGGGTACACCTGGATCGACAGCGACGATCCGGCGGGGCCGGCCTTCGACTGGGTCGATGTTCGTGCCGTGGGGACCCAGATCAACATGGCGGGTGACGATGCAAACTCGGGACCGTTCGCCATCGGCTTCTCGTTCCCGTACTACGAGAACACCTACGACTCGTTCCGCGTTTGCACGAACGGGTGGGTCAGCTTCACGTCGACGTCCGGCCAGTACTCGAACCAGCCGCTACCGTCCCCGAGCGCGCCGGAGAACCTGCTCGCGCTGTTCTGGGACGATCTCTACTTCCCCGTGAACAGCGCCTGGTACCACAACGACGGAGCGCGACTCGTCATCCAGTTCCAGGATGTTCCGCATCTCTCGGGCGGCGGACCGTACACGATGGAGATCATCCTGTTCCCGAGCGGCCGAATCCTCTATCAGTACCTCGACGTCAACTCGCCCACGACCAGCGCTACGATCGGATTCCAGAACGCGGCACGTAACGACGGGCTCACCGTCGTGTTCAACGACGACTACGTCCACGACGATCTCGCCATTCTGATCGCCACCACTCCGCCTTGGTTGGGCGTGGACCCGCAGGCGGGGACCATTCCGGCCGGCGGCACGCTGCCGATCGACGTCACGTTCGACGCCACGGGGCTCTTCGGCGGCACCTACGAGGCTTCCGTCGACTTCCTGAGCAACGATCCGTTCACGCCGACCCTGGCGCTCCCCGTGACTCTGAACGTGACCGGGATTCCTGACGTCGCCGTGAATCCCGAGGCGCTCGACTTCGGTGACCTTTTTGTCGGGACGAGCTCGACCCTGGATCTGCTGGTCTCGAATATCGGCACCGACCTGCTCTCGGTCACCGACATCACGCCGACCGATGGGAACTACGTCGCGGCTCCGACCTCCTTCGACCTCGAACCGTTCGCCTCTCAAACGGTCCAGGTGACGTTCGCGCCCACGACGGCCGTACCACACCCGGCCACTCTCGTGCTGGAGCACAACGCACCGACGGGAACCACGGAAGTCCCCCTCACCGGCGGGGGACTCGTCCCGCCCGACATCGGCCTCGATCCCGCCGCGCTCGCGGCCGCCGCGCTTCCCGAGGGGCAGAAGGTCAAGACGCTCGGGATCTACAACACGGGGGGGAGCCCTCTGGAATGGAGTCTCTCCATCCACACGATTCTGGCGGGGCCGCCGGCGGGCACACTCGCTCCCGCGCGAGTGGCGACTCTCGATCCCCGACCTGTCCTGCGTGACGGGCCCGGGGCGTCCGACGAAGCACCGGTAGGCTACGTGCCGGTCCCGTCCAGTCCGATCGTCAGCGGCGGCGCCACGGTGTTGATCGTT
The DNA here is from genome assembly GCA_025774865.1 of bacterium. Lineage (GTDB taxonomy): Bacteria > ARS69 > ARS69 > ARS69 > ARS69 > JALGZO01. The sequence goes on from JALGZO010000203.1 coordinate 4,509, forward strand.
CAGAACTTGGAGCCCTGGGGATCGAATGCGAACGAGGCCGTCCTCTCCGCGAACGGCATCGCCTTCGACGTGATTCGCTCTTCGCAGCTCGCGACGACCAATCTCTCTGACTATCGCGTCCTGCTCGTTCCGAGCGACCAGCCGACTTCGTTCTACTCCGCGTTCGCGGCCCGCGAGGACCAGGTGAACGACTTCGTCGCCGGCGGCGGAATCCTCGAGTTCCATGCCGCCGGTTGGGGCTGGAACGGCGGCAACGCTTCGCTCGTGACCCTGCCCGGCGGAATGGGCATCGAGCAGTTCTACTCCTCGATCAATCGGGTGCTCGAGCCGGGGCACCCCCTGATGGACGGGGTGCCGGACCCCTTCTTCGGCAGCAGCGCCAGCCACTCGTACTTCACGAACGTCCCGCCGGGCGCGCTCCACATCGCCGACGACGGCACCGGGAGAGCGAACCTCGTGGAGTACACGTTCGGCAGCGGGCGCGTCGTGACCGGCGGCCAGACCTTCGAGTACGGCTACGACAACGGCCAGGACTCGGGGACCATCCTGCTCAACATGATCCCCTACGCGCACGGCCTGGCTCCGCAATGGCTGCGCGCGGAGCCCCGAAACGGGGTCGTGCCGCCCGGACATTCATTCGACGTGGAGCTCACCTTTGATGCCACCGGCCTCGCGGAAGGAGACTTCGAGGCCGAGATCACGATCGCGAGCAACGATCCCGACGAAGCGGTCATGACCGTCGACGCGATCTTCCACGTGGGGTCGATCGCCGCCGTCCAGACCCAGGTGACCCCGGAGACGATCAACGGTGACAGCCAGGGGAACTGGATCACCGCCCGCATCGAGCTTCCGCCGGAGTACGATCCGGTCGATGTCGTCATATCGACGGTACGATGCCTCGGAACCGTTCCCGCCGACGAGGAATTCGACCCGTCGGGTTCCGACGTGCTTCTCAAGTTCGATCGCACCGCCGTACAGATGATCGTTCCCGAGGGCGACGACGTCGAGCTCGTCTTCACGGGCGAGATCCGGGACACCATTTACTTCGTCGGGGGCGACAGTGTCCGCGTGATCCGGCCCCGGCTCAACGCACCGAACGGGGGTGAGATTCTGACGGCGGGAGAACCATTCGAGATCACGTGGGACGATCCGCCGGGCTACGACCCCGATCGCGCCGACATTTTCTACACGGTGGACGATGGGAAGTCGTGGGAGTGGACTCCCATCGCGCTCGGCGTGCAGGGAACGAGCTATCTCTGGACGGTGCCGGACGTGATTTCGGAAATCGCCCGGGCCCGCGTCTACGTCTACGACGTGAGCGGCGTGTTCGGATACGACACCGGCGACGGAGTGTTCGAGATCAACACGCACACGACCCACGGTCCGGTCGAAGTCGCGCCGCCGGGATCGTACGCGCTCTACCAGAACGCACCGAACCCGTTCCGCCCGGGCACGGAGATCCGGTTCGATCTGCCGAGGAGTTCCTCGGTGGAGCTGAGAATCTTCGATGTTTCGGGGAGGCTCGTGAGAGTGCTCGTCGACGACCGCTCGATGCCGGGAGGAGCCCACGACGTCCGGTGGGACGGCGTCGATGGATCCGGTCGCAGAACCGCGGCGGGGGTCTATTTCTACAAGCTGCAGGCCGGGGAGTTCCGCTCCACGCGAAGGATGGTCAAACTGCGTTGAGGGAGTCTATTCCCACTCGATCGTCGCGGGGGGCTTCGTCGTCGCGTCGATGGCGACCCCCCCGACGGCGTCGAACCGCATCAGGGCCTCCGTGATCTCGGCCGCGCACGCCTCGCCGATCCAGGCCGGGCGCGCCGTCATCGCGCGTTCGGAGGCGACGGGCCGCACCACGACGAGCTCCGTACCCTCGCCGTCGAGACGGAGCGGTGTCAGGACGGTCGGGCACTGCCACACGGTTCGCATCAGGCCGTGCCGCTCTAGCGCACTCATGACGATGTGATCGAGCTCACGCAGCAGGTCGAGTCGCTTCCGCGTCACCGCAGCCGGGACGAGCTCCGCGACCTTCGGGCGCCGCCCGCTCAGTTCGAACAGACACCGGTTGATCCCGTGAACCTGCTTCGTCATCGAGGTGGCGATGCCGGTCAGCGCCTCCCAACCGGGGTCGTCGCCGATCAAGAGGACCGGGTGCTCGTAGCTCCGGAGGTCGGCCTTGACGCCCACGGAGCGCACCGGCAGGGGAAGTCCACGGAGCCCCGTACCCTCCAGCTCCCCCGCGACCTCGTGACCGAGCCGGGCTCCGTCGAAGCTTTCGTGCTCTGACGCCGCGGCCACCCGGATTCCGAGCCCCGGTCCCGGAAACGGATGTCGGTCGATCGCGGAGGGATCGAGCCCGAGGGCGCGACCGAGCTCGCGGACCTCGACTTTGTAGAGATCGGCGAGCGGTTCGGACACCCGGCCGGCCTTCTGCATCTCCCGCACCAACGGCACGCGGTTGTGGTGTGTCTTGATCACGTCGGAACGCTTCGTGCCGCCGGTCTCGATCGTATCGGGATAGATCGTCCCCTGGCCGAGTAACGCGTTCTCGAGCTCGAGGCTGGCCGCTTCACGCTCGAACACGCCGATGAACGTGTCCCCGATCGCCTTGCGCTTGTGCTCGGGATCGGTGAGACCCTCCAGGGCGCGGAGGAAGTCCGACGACGCATCCACCACTCGCAGACTCTCGCCGAGCCCGAGTGACGTGAGCATCCTCTCGACGCCCGCGCTCTCGTTCTTGCGCATGAACCCGTTATCGATGTGGAGCAAGGTCAAACGGTCCGCGCCGATCGCCCGCTGGAACAGCATCGCCGCGACGGTCGAGTCCACGCCGCCTGACGCGAGGAGCAGCACGCTCCGGTCGCCGACCTCCTCTCGGATCTGCGCGATCCTCTCTTCGACCTGATTGGCCACCGCCCAGGTCGACTTCACACCGCAGATGGTTCGAGCGAAGTTCTCCAGGATCTTGACCCCGCACACCGTGTCGTCGACTTCGGGATGGAACTGCAGGCCATAGTGCCGGCGGGTCTCCGAGGCGATGGCAGCGTTCCGGTGCCGGTGGGAGCCGCCGTTGCCCGAGTCGGTCGAGTACCCGAGCTCGACGAAATCGTCGGGGATGACCGTGACCGAGTCGCCGTGACTCATCCAGACGGTTTCTTCGCTCTCCAGGCCCTCGAAGAGCGGCGATCGTTCGACGATCTCGAGTTTGGCGGCGCCGTACTCCCGCTTCGTGTGCTCGACGGTGCCGCCGGCATGCTTCGCAATCTCCTGGTGCCCGAAGCAGAAGCCCAGCGCGGGGATTTCGAGATCCAGGACGCCGCGGCTCCAGCCGACGTCGTCGTCGAACGACGAGAGGGCCGGGCTTCCGGAGAGCACGAGACCCCGATAGTCGCGAAAGGACTCGACGGGATCCTCGGGGTCACGGATCTCGGCGTGGACACCCAGGGCGCGGATCTTCGTGGCAATGAGATGGACGTATTGGCCGCCGAAATCGAGGACGGCGATGGAATCTCGATTCATGATCGAGGGAATATAGGAGGTCGAGCCGCCCGTGTCACGCGCGCCGGCGCCACCGGGGCTTGCGGGCACGACCGCCGAACGTGCCGTGGCCGGAAACGGCGAGCCGCCCCCGGGATTCCCCCATAGATTGACTGGGATCGCGGCCTGGGACCGCGTCGCCCCACCGGGAGTTGCCATGAGTCGCTCAAAGCTCGTGCTCGCGTTCCTCGCCGTCTACATCATCTGGGGCTCCACCTACCTCGCGATCCGCTTCGGCGTGGAGTCGATGCCACCGTTCCTCATGGCTTCCGTCCGGTTCGCAATCCCGGGCGTCGCCCTGGTCTGGTGGCGGCGAGCCCGGGGCGCGCCGGCCCCGACGCTCCCCCACTGGCGGTCGGCCGCCATCGTGGGGGCGCTGTTGCTGCTCGGAGGCAACGGCATCGTCACGTGGGCGGAGCAGTGGGTGCCTTCTGGCCTCACGGCCCTCCTGATCGCCTCGGTGCCGTTGTGGATGGGGGTGATGAACTGGATGATCGAGCCCGCGGCCCGGCCGAAGGCCCGCGGCATCGCGGGGCTCTTCCTCGGTTTCGCGGGGGTCGGGATCTTGGTGGACCCCCGGGGCGAAATCGCCACCGACGGGCCGCAGTTCCTCGCGGCCCTCGCGATCGTGGCGGCATCCGCGTTCTGGGCGGCCGGATCCCTCTATTCGCGGCGGGCCGAGCTTCCCAGAGACCCCCTCCTCTCGACCGGTTTGCAGATGGTCGGCGGAGCGGCCGCGCTCCTCGTCACGGGCACGGTGATGGGTGAGTGGGCGCGGGTCGATCTTGCGGCCGTGACGGCCAAATCGGCTCTCTCGCTCGCGTATCTGATCGTCTTCGGCTCGATCGTCGCGTTCAGCGCCTACGTCTGGCTGCTCCGGGCGACGACGCCGGCCAAGGTCTCGACCTACGCGTACGTGAACCCGGTGGTCGCGGTGTTCCTGGGCTGGGCGCTCGCGGCGGAGCCGATGACGGCGCGCACCCTCGTCGCGGCCGCGATCATCGTGACTTCCGTCATCATGATCACGACGGATGCCTCCCCTCGGTCCAGCCCGAGGAAAGAGCCGCGTCCGGCCTCGTCGCCGGCTTTCAATCTTCCCCGAGCTGATCCGTGACGCGCTCCCATTCGGCGTAGCGCCGGTCCAGACGCGCGCGCAGCTCCTGTTCCTCGTTCGCGAGCGCGTGCAGCCGTTCCCAGTCTCCGGCCGGATCGGCCGCCAGCAACTCCTGCAGCTCCTTGGAGCGCGCTTCGAACTCCGCGATGTCCTTCTCCAGCTTTTCGAGTCGGTTTTGCGCCCGTTGCCGCTCCCGCCGACGCTTCTTCGACTCTTCGCGGCGGGCCGATCCGCGCTTCGGCTCACTCCTCTCGCTCGGCGCCGGCGGCCTGTCGACGGCGACCGACTCTTCCGCCTCCCCGGCGAACTTCTTCCGCGCGCGCGAGTAGTTGCCGTCGAATTCGCGGACATGTCCGTCTTCGACCCAGAGGATCTTGCTCACGACGTTGTCGAGAAACTCTCGATCGTGCGACGTCACGAGCAGCGTCCCCCCGTATTCGCACAGCGCGTCTTCGAGAACTTCACACGCCGGGATGTCGAGGTGGTTCGTCGGCTCGTCCAGAACGAGGAGGTTGTGCGGCATCAACGCCACCTTGAGAAGCGAGAGTCGACAACGCTCGCCGCCGGAGAGGCCGCCGACCGTCTTGAAGACCTCGTCGCCCAGGAATCGGTAGCGGCCGAGCTCGGACCGCGCGTCCTCGATCGTGAGATCGGGGCGAAGGGAGCGGACCTCGTCGAGCAAGGATCGGCCGAGGTGCAGCCCGAGCTGGAGCTTCTGGTCGAGGTAGCCGGGTGACGCCTGATAGCCGAGCTCGGCGTTCCCGTCCAGCGGCCTCGAACGGCCGAGCAGCGCGAGCACGAGCGACGTCTTCCCCGCGCCGTTCGGGCCCACGACCCCCACCCGATCGCCGCGGTAGACCGTCCAATCCAAGTCGCGGATCAGCGGCTCCTTCCCCTCGAACCCGATGGTGAGTCCACGAGCCCGGATCATCTCCCGTCCGCCCGGATGCTCGCCTTCTTCGAAGCGGATGCCGAGGTGACGCGCCGCCTCCCATACGTCCTGGGGCCGTTCCACTCGTTCGAGCCTCTCCAGCATCTTGCGCCGCGCCTGCGCTTGCTTCGTCTTCTGTCCGGCGATGTTGCGGCGGATGAAGTCCTCGGTCTTTTCGATCCGCTCGTTCTGGCGGACGTAATCGTCGAGCGCCCGGCGAAGGCGCGCTCCCCGCTGCCGGCGATAGCTCTCGTAGCCGCCGCGGAAGCGAGTCGCGCCCTGACGCTCGACCTCGACGATTCCGTCGCACGTCGCGCGCAGGAACGCTCGGTCGTGCGAAACGAGGAGGAACGAGTTCGGGAACTCGGCCAACCGGCGCTCCAGCCTTTCGGTCTGCCAGAGGTCGAGGTGGTTCGTCGGCTCGTCGAGGAGCAGCAGGTCCGGCTCGCGCAGGAGCACCCGCGCCAGCTCGAGGCGGGCGCGTTCGCCGCCCGAGAGCGACCCGGCCATGCGAGCGAGGTCGTCCGGTCCGAAGCCGAGCTCGGCCGCCAACGCGTCGGCGCGCGACTCCAGAGCATAGCCCTCGAGCTCTTCGAAACGGTGCTGGAGCTCACCGTACTCTTGCAGTGTCTCGTCGGAGCCGTCGCCGGCTTCCATCTGCGCGTGGACGGCGTCGAGCTTGCGCTCGGTCTCGAGGATCTCCGGGAACGCGGTCAGCAGCAGATCGTGCACTGTGGTGTCGTCAGGGAATTCCTGCGACTGGCGCAGGTAGCCCACGTCGACACCGCGACGGACGCTTCGCTCCCCGCTCTCGGGGGCCAGCGTACCGGCGATGAGCCGAAGCAGTGTCGACTTGCCGTGCCCGTTCGGCCCCACGACTCCGAGATGCTCGCGCGCGTTCACTTGCAGCGTGAGGCCGCGGAAGATCTCGTCGGAGGCGTAGCCGAAGGACACGTTGGAGAGCGAGACGAGCAATGGGGTCCTCGCGGGTCCGAGAATGTGGCCCGCGAGGTTATCGGCGCGGTCGAGCCGGGTCAATCCTGAGGACGCCGCGCCGCTTGCGCGAGTGCGCTTCTGGCGACAAACTGCCGGCGTGCGACGCGATTCCTTCGTCGACCGATCGTGGGGAGGACACATGGGCTCGAGGCTTTCGACCCTCCTTCTCTTCGTCCTAGGTGGAAGCCGATCTGGCGGAGACCCTCGACGGCCGGACCGTGGCGGAGGTGACGTGGACCGGTGCCAATGTCACGAAAGATTTCGTCATCTCTCGTGAGCTGAGAGTGCGGGCGGGGGAGCCGTTCAGCTCCGCCACGCTCGCGGATGACGTGCAGCGGCTCGAAAACCTGGGCATCTTCGCCGGCATCCAGGTCGCGGCGATCGCCGCGGGCGACGAAGTCCGCGTCGAGTACTACTTCAGGGAGACGCCCTCCTACATTCCTTACCTCGCGTTCACGTTCACGGAGGAGAACGGCTGGTCGGTGGGACCGGCGATCTCCTCGGTCAATCTGACCGGCCGAAACATCCAGACCGCCGGCCGCGCACTATTCGGCGGCACGAACACGTTCTTGCTGAATGGTTATTATCCGTCGATCGCGGCCCAGCACGTCTCCCTGGACCTGGCGTTGTCGTACCTCGTTCGAGACGACAAGATCCGCGATTTCGAGGAGCAGAGCGTCGAGGTGACGCCGTGGATCGGAAACCACCTCGGCGAGAACGGGCGGATGGCGTGGAGTGCCTCGTACTTCCGCATGCGAAGCGACCGGGACGGTGTCACGTTATCGCCGAGCAATGTGGACGAGTTCGGGCGGCTGGGGTTGCGTCTGGGTTACGACAGTCGCGATTCGTGGGTCGTTCCGCGTGCGGGTTGGCGAAACGAGATCGAGGTGATCCAGAGCGGCGGATTCATGGGCGGTGAGGCCGACTTCCTGACGTTCACCACGGACGTACGGAGATTCCAGCCGCTGTGGGGGAACACGCTCGCGATCGGCGGGCTCGTCACGCTGCAGTCGGGAACCGTGGGGGAGAAGCTCCCGAGTTACATGGACTTCCGGATGGGCGGCGCGAACTCGATCCGCGGCTACGATGTGGACAAGCTGGGGCGAGAGCTGTTCGGCAAGAACCAGTTCATCGCGACCGCGGAGTGGCGGCGGACCATCATGCCGGTGCGGGAGATTCCGCTCCTCAACTGGTCGTTCCGGATCGGCGTGGAGGGCGCTGTCTTCGTGGATGTGGGAACCGCCTGGAGCGAGCCCGAAGAACTCACGGGAGACCGGTATCGAACCGGCGGGGGCGTCGGGATCCGACTCGTGGGGCTAGCCAACGAGATGCTGCGCCTGGACCTCGGCTTCGGGGACGAGACGGCGATCTTCCACTTCGGATCGTGGTCGAAGTTCACGGCGCAGCGGGGTCGTCTGCGCTAGTGGCACCCGGCCCGCTGTCGTTCGCGCGGCGCCGCTTCGGGCGCCCGTAAGGTCTCGGGTTGCCTCGAGCGCGTTACGCGCCTGCGTTCACCCGGGGGCCACCATCGAGGATGTACCGCCACGGGTTCACGTGCCGCCCGCTGATGTGAACCTCGTAGTGGCAGTGCGGCGAGGTGGATCGTCCGGTGCTGCCGACCTCGGCGATGGTGTCCCCGCGCTTCACCTTCTGGCCGACCTTCACGAGGAGCCGCGAGTTGTGGCCGTAACGCGTGATGAGGCCGTTGCCGTGGTCGATCTCGACCATGAGGCCCAGGGTTCCGGCCCGCCCCGCCTTGAGCACGCGCCCGGCGGCGGTGGCATAGACGGGCGTACCCGTCCAGGCGCTGACGTCGAGGCCCCGGTGAAGCACCTGTCTGCCGGTGAAGGGGTCCTTCCGCGTGCCGTAGCGGCTCGAGACCCAGCCTCGACGGACAGGGCTGACCGACGGGAGATGGTCGAGCTCGGACTGAGAATCCCGGAGCGTGGTCACCATCTCCTCGAAGTTCGCATTCTGAAAGACGGCGCGCCGGTTCAGGTCGTCGATGCGGTTGAGGGCCTCTCGCGCCTCGCGGACCAGCTCCGACGGCGATGCGTCGTCGGCCAGCTCGGAGAGTGGTGGCGGACCGCCGACGCCGAGGCGTTGGACGTCCTCGGGAATGGGGTCCAGGTTCGCCAGGTTCCGGAACTCCTGCTCCAGCTCCGCATTCTCGGCCATTCGCTCCTCGAAGAGCCTGACCGTCCGGCGAATATCCTCGATCTGCCCCGCGAGACGGTCATTCTCCTGCCGCAGCCGCGTGAACTGGGATTCCTCGAGCTGAGAGCCCGCCCATCCGAAGAGAGATACGGCAACCGCAACCACACACACGAGCGCGGCGACGGCCACGGTGGGGATGACGAGCCCGGGCAGCGAGTACTGCCGAAGACCCGAACCACCGTCCGAGTGCACGATGACGGAGTACCGGCGGCGGATCCGTCTCACCCAACGCGCCACGAAACTGGCCACTTCGTTCACCATTCGAACCTGCCCGTCTCTCTCCTAGCCCGATTTCGGGGTGAGACGCTATCGACCGCCCCCGGGACTGTCAACCTTGTGAATTCAATCTCTTGACTGGAGATCGGAACATCCGTCCCGGGGCTGAACCCCTGTCTGGGATCTCATTTTTCTAACAGCACGGCGCGAGAGTGAGCCCCCCGCGCCGTTCTGGTCCCCTTGATGATACACGATCTGAAGATTTTAGTTGAGATACGAGCGCAGCTTTTCTCGGTCCTGCGTTTGGAGAAGCTTG
>JALGZO010000204.1 GCA_025774865.1 bacterium
TCCTCGAGCTCGATCAGACGCGCCTCGATGCCCTTCGCCTCGACCGCCGCTTCATCAGCTCCGGCGGACTCGGGTTCCTCACGAGGCGGAGCCCCATCTGGGGTGGCGGGTGCGGGCGGCGCCTTGACCTTCTTCTTCGACTTGTTGCCCAAGGTCTCTTCCTCCGAACTCGACATCAATTACGAACGAGGATGTTGCCCACGGCGCCCGCCACGTAGCCTACGAGCGCGGCCATGTACGCGTACGGCATGCGCGTCGGTCCGATGACCCCGACCGATCCGCCGAACTCCCCGAAGCGATACGACACCGCAACGACGCTGCAGAACCGGAGCTGCTCGACCGGATTCTCTTCGCCGATCGTGATGCAGACGTTGCGTCGGTGACGCGTCGGCTCGAAGAGATCGCAAATGACCTCTTTCTCCTCCAGCGCCCGAAAAATGCTCTTCAGGGTTCGCGGATCCTCGAACTCGGGCTGAGAGAGAATGTTCGATGCGCCCCAGAGATGGAAGTGGTCATTCGCCTCCCCGTTGTGAAGCTCGGCCGCACCCTGAAAGACGGCGCGGGAGAGCTTGAGGCCGCGGAGGTGAACGCGCATCTCCTCGTCGTCGATGAGCGCCACGATCTGCGCCAGGGTCTTTCCCGTGGCTCGAGTGTTCATGGCCCGGACCGTCTGGTGCAGATCGTCGGACCCGACCTCGCTGTCCAGCGCGACGACCACCGTGCGTTCCAGACCCGAAGACATGCGAAAGACCACGAGCAGGCGCCGGTGGTCCACCTGATTCAACTCGATCCGATCCACCCGGCTCCGATCGTAGCGCGGCGACAGGACGACCGACAGCTGGTCCGAGCACTGGCCGAGCAACACGCACGCCTGATCGAGCAGCGTCTCGAGGCTCCCGAACCGCTGACTCGTGAGAGTCTCGTCGATGGTTCGTTCCGTGCGGCGGCCCAGCTTCGCCTCTTTCATGAACTGGTCGACGAAGAGACGGTAGCCGGGGTTCGTGGGCAGGCGGCCGCCGCTGGTGTGAAGGTGAGTCAGAAGACCTTTCTCCTCCAGGGCGACCATGCAGTTGCGAATCGAGGCCGGGGACAGACCCAGGCCCGAATGCCGAGCCACCCACCGCGAACCCACCGCCTTGGCGGAGTCCACGTAGCCTCGGATCACGGTCGAGAGCACGACGCTCTCGCGCGGCGTTATGGTTGCGGCCGTCCCTCGGGTCACTTGGCGTCCCCTCGTGCATTGGCACTCTCCAAGGGGAGAGTGCCAGTCGCGGCAAGATAGGGGGCGCGTCTCACGACGTCAAGGGTCGCTCAAGGCGCTCATCCCCGGGCCCGATCGTGCGAGGGTGGAGGGCCCGTTGAAGACCCTGGATCCGCACCTGCTTCTACGAAACGTCGACGGGGACCCCGAGCTCCTCGCGCAGGTCGTGACGCTCTTCTTCGAGAGCTGCGGGGAGATTCTCGCCTCGATCCGGAACGCGGTCACCGAGTCGGACGGCGAGGCCCTCTCGAAGAGCGCCCATCAGCTGCGCGGTGCGCTCGCGAATGTCGGCGCCCTGGTCGCGACGGAAGTCGCCGCCGAGCTCGAGCTGCTCGGGCGCGAGGGCTCCCTGGCGGGTTCCGAAGCGACGTTGCGTTCGCTGGAGCTCGAGCTCGAAAAGGTGGGGCCCGCACTCGCGGAGCTCGTCGTCACGGCCCGCGGCGTTCCCCCGAGTGGCGACGCCGCCTCGACTCGTTAGGTCCCCCGCACCGACACTCCACCGTTCTTCGTCGCGAGTCGGATCAGCGGGCCCCCGTCGCCGATCGTGGCGCGGATCGACTTGCTGCGACGCCCGCTCACGGTCACGGGGAAGTCCGCGCGAATTCCGCCGTTCACGGTGCTCAGCAGGAGCCGCGCGGAGTAGCTCTCCGGGACCTCGAGGTCGATCCCGCCGTTCGTCGTCTCGACGTCGAGCCCCGCGCCCCGCCAGGCGTCGCCCGTGAGAACCACCGTCAGACCGCCGTTCTTCGTCGCTCCGTGAACATCACCACCCACCTGCGCGAGACGGATGCCGCCGTTCTTCGCGGAGAACTCGATGCTGCCCGATACGTCGAGGATCGTGATCCCACCGTTGTGGGTGTCGAGCGCGAGGCTCGACTCTCTCGGAACGCGAAGTCGGTAGCTCACGGACCAGTTCGGGCCATCCCCGCGCGACGGTCCGTCGGCCTCGATCACCGCCCCGTCGGTCTTGATTTCGATCGACGACGCATACTCTCCGGCCTCCTCCGCATCGATGTCCCAGACCTGCACCTTCACCTGCAGTCGGATCTCGTCCTGGTCCCAGCCGTGCACGGCGATCCCGCCGTTCTTGCCGCCGTCGACCTCGATGACTTCGCGGTCGGCCGGAAGAGTGATCTCCCGGACCTCGCAAAAATCTGCGTTCCACTTCTCTCGGTGACACCAGTCGTCATCGTCGGCGACAGACCAGGTCTGCGCGAGGGCAGCGTCCGCGAGTCCGATCCCGGCGGCCAGGACGGACGCGACCCACAAGGCGTGCGTTCTCATCGATCCCGCTCCTTGTTCCGGCTCATTGCTTGGCTACCACTAGGACGCGAAACGAGCGTCGAGGGTTCAAAGGGGGGGACGGATCACTCCCAGCCGCCTCCCAGTGCCTGGTAGAGCCTCACGATCGAAGTGAGGTGGAGCTGGCGAGACTCCGACGCCTGGAGCTGCGACGAGAACTCGGAGCGCTGCAGGTCCAGCACCTCGAGGTAGCTCGTCAGGCCGCCCTCGTAG
>JALGZO010000205.1 GCA_025774865.1 bacterium
TCGACGATGATCCCCTTCGCGTCGACCAGGTAAGTCAACGGAATGAAGAACTCCTCCCCGGCGAAGAGAGCGGGGAAGATGCGCTCGTCCGTCGTGTAAGCCGGGTAGGTGACGCCGAGCTTCTCGAGCGCCCGCGGCACCTTCTTTTGGCTCGGGCCCATGTCCAGACTCAACCCGACGATATCCGCGCCGGCCTGCCCGTAGCGCGCGCTCAGCGACTCGAGCTCCGGCATCTCGCGCCGGCACGGTGCGCAGTACGTGGCCCACAGGTTCACGAGCGTGTTGCGATCCGGGCGGCGGACCTCGGCCAGCCGCGTGGCGGTTCCCTCGGCGTCGACGATCTCGAGGTCCGGAAAGGCGTCGCCGGGTCCGACCTTCAGAATCCCGAGGAACTCGTCGCGGCCGGAAGGGGCGCTGGGAAGCTCGCAGCGAGACTCCTCCAGAACTCGGAACGTCCCGGCGCCCTCTTCGATCAGGATCGAGGATCGGGCCGGCGGGCCGTCGAAACGCTCCTTCGCCCCGGAAGGCCAATCCACCTCGATCCACTCCGCGCCTTCGTCCGAGCCGAGACCGAAGAGCAATCTCGGGTCGCTCTGGGAGACGAACCCGGAGCCGCCCGCCTTGATCTTCGTCATCGTTCCCTGCGCGGACTGCACGCGGACGACCGTTCCCCAGGCATCGGGCCCGCTCGCGACCCCGCGGAGCGTGACGCGAATCCAACCTTCGTCCTGCCCGATCTGGTTCTTGAACAGGTGGTGCGCCTTCCGCTGGAACGCCGTCAGGAAGATGTCGTAGTCGCCGTCGTTGTCGAAGTCGGCGTAAGCGGTGCCGCGCCCGTCCGTGTCGGAGTCGATGCCGCTGAGCCCGGAGATGTCGACGAAGCCGCGACCCTGCCGATTCAGGTAGAGGTGGTCGCGCTCGTAGCCGGAGAAGGAAAACCCCTCTTTCAGGATCTTGCCGAAGTGGTCGTCCTGGTACTCGTCGCTGCCGGCTTCGTCGCGTTTCTCCTCGGCGGCCAGCACGTGGCGCCAGAAGAGGCTTCAGGTGTCCTTCAGCCCCTTTCCGGAAATGAACCCGTTCGGAGAGTGGAGGTCCTCCCACCCGTCGTTGTCGAAGTCGACGAAGCCTCCGCCGAACGCCCAGCCGGACGAGAACGGGCCGAGCTTCTCGCTGACGTCCTCGAAATGGCCGCCGATGTTCTCGAACAGCGTGTTGCCCGCCGCGATCTTCTTCATGATCCGCGCATGTTCCGGCGAGCCCTCGAGCTCGGGAAAGACCATCCGGATGATCCGGTTGCCGGCGGTGGACGACATGTTCGTGACGTGGACGTCGAGGCGTCCGTCGTTGTTGTAGTCGCCGAGTGAGACGCCCATTCCGTTGCCCGTATCGTGAAGTCCGAACTCGCCGGCCGCGTGCCGAAAGTGGTCACCGTCGTTGACGAGGAAGCTGTTCTTCCCGAAGTCGTTCGCGAGGTAGAGGTCCGGTCGCCCGTCGCCGGAGAGGTCACCGAAGTGTCCGGCATAGGTCCAGCGCGAATCGGAGCAACCCCACTCCTGGGCGGCCTCTTCGAACGTCCCGTCGCCGCGATTCAGGAACAGCAGGTTCGGGGTTCCGTTCGTCGCGTCGCTCCACGAGTTGGGAAGTACCTCGCCGTACTTGTTGTAAGAGCAGACGTAGATGTCCGGGTGTCCGTCCAGATTCACGTCCGAGGCCAGCGCGGAGTATCCCTCGGCGCGGTGGGCGACGCCGGCGGGCTCGGCGACCTCATCGAAGATCAGCTGCCCGTCCGGGATCCAGCGGTTCTCGAAGAGCATCTGGGGGCCGAGCGACGCCAAGAAGAGGTCAGGATCGCCGTCGGCGTCGTAGTCCAGGAACAGGGGAGCCGTCGCGAGCGGCGTGACCGCGACGAGTGCCTCTTCCGCCCGGTTCTCGAACGTACCGTCGCCGCGGTTGCGATAGAGGAAATTCTGGAAGTTGCCGGAGACGAACACGTCGAGGAAGCCGTCGAGGTCCACGTCCGCCGTGGCGACGCCGTGCGCGATGAACACCTCATGGCCGGGCTCGCCCCACGCCGGCACCGAGTGGGCGGTGCCGGCGGGAAGACTGACTTCGGAGAAGAGGTCGACTCGGCTCAGCTTCGGGTGGAGCTCCGTGATCTCGAACCGGTGGAGGGCCCACCGTCCCTCTTCGATCCGCTCGGCGGATACTCGCCCCGTCCCCTTGACCCATTCGCGGTGACCCTCGAGATCGCGTCCGAGCCAGAAGAACTTGATGTCCGCGTCGGCGCGGACCGGGTCGCCGTCGGTGACGTCGGCGTGCTTTACCTTGATGCGCACGTCCTCCACCGACTCGTAGCCGGCGAGGTGATCGCCCCAGACGTCGATGAGCTCGTCGCGCGAGAGGCCGGAACGGGGTTCGCGCACCGGCCGCTCTTCGATCCAGCGCAGCGTGGGAACGGGCGGTCCCGGGGCCACGGGGATGTCGGTGCCGGTGGCGTCGTCGGCGAAGAAGCGCGCGAAGGCGTCGAGGTCGCGCTCGAGAATGGTGAACGAGAGATCGTGGAGGCTGTTGGCGAGGTCCTCGGTGAGGTCTTCGATCCGCTCGATCTCGTCCGCCCCGAGGTTGGCGGCGCCGGCCGGCCCCGCCGCGGCGCACAGCGCGACGCCGAGGATCGTGGGCCAGGTCGAGAGCGGGGTGCGAGTCATGACGGGTCCAACCTGTGTCGCGGCCTCAGCCGGAGGAGGTGTCGGAGGTCTCCTCCGACACCTCCTCC
>JALGZO010000206.1 GCA_025774865.1 bacterium
GGGTCCCACGCCGGACAAGCTCACGCCGCGGATCCGACAGACCGCGGTGCTCCTCTGGGGTGTCTATCTCGTGCTGTCGGTGGCGGAAGCGTTCGCGCTCCGACTGGCCGGCATGAGCTGGTACGACGCCGTGTGTCACACGTTCACGACGATGGCGACGGGAGGGTTTTCCACGCGGACGGCGTCGATCGCCGCCTTTCACAACCCATCGATCCACTGGATCATCCTCGTCTTCATGGCGGCGGCGGGAACGAACTTCGCGCTCCACTACCGCGTGAGAGCGAACCCGCTCCGCTACGCCAGTGATTCCGAGTGGCGCTGGTACTTCGTCATTCTCCTGTGGGCAGGATTCATCGTGTCTGCTGCGCTCTGGATCGGTACGGATCGGAGTCTTGAGGCAGCGCTGCGCTCCGGCGCGTTTCAGGTCGTGTCGATCGTCACGACGACGGGCTACGCGACCGACGACTACGAGCTCTGGCATCCCGGACTGCGATGGCTGGTACTCGTGTTCATGTTCGTCGGCGGGTGCGGCGGGTCGACCGGAGGTTCGATGAAGGTGATCCGCGTCTCGATTCTCGCCAAGGCGGCGTATCGAGAGATCGCGCGCGTCGCGAATCCGCGCGTCGTCCGGGCGATTCAGGTCGGGTCGTCGCGCAAGCTCGATCCGGGCATCGCGCGCAACGTGCTCGGATTCTTCGTGCTGTTCATGGTGATCGTCGTCGCGGGTACGGCCGGCATCGCGGCGATGGGAATCGACATCGAAACGGCGCTCTCCGCGACCGTCAGTTGTCTCGCGAACGTGGGCCCGGGACTCTCGCAGGTGGGGCCCACCGACGACTACGGCTGGCTCCCGGCCGGAGTGAAGTGGATCCTCGTCGCGCTCATGCTGACCGGGCGGCTCGAAATCTACACGGTCCTGGTGTTGCTACTGCCCCAGACCTGGAAGCGCTGATGGGCGGGATGGAGCTCGCGCTGTGGCTCGCGGGTCTGCTCGTGCTGTCGGGCGTGTTTTCCGGATCGGAGACGGCGCTCTTCTCGATTCCGTCGCTGCGTCTCCGGGAGATGAGCGAGTCGGCGAGCGCGGCAGAACGAGCCGTCGCCCGCGTGATGGAGCGGCCCCGGCGCGTCCTCGTGACGATTCTCGTCGCGAACATGGGCGTCAACATCTTGGCGTCCGCGATGGGCGCGGCGGCGGCGATCCGGATCTCGGGCAGCGTGGAGGCCGGGGTTCTCGTCGCGACGCTCGCAATGACGTTCCTGATCCTCGTCGTGGGGGAGATCGCACCGAAGACCGTGGCGTATTGGCACTCCGGCTCGATCGCGCGTGCCGTCGCCCGGCCCCTGCTCATTCTCGGCGCCGTCCTCTCCCCGCTCCGGTGGCCGCTACTGAAGCTCACCGATCTCGTGCTGGGAATCGAGCGAAAGCCGGACGAGCGCATCGAACTCTCGGAGGTGGAGGCGATGTTGCGGCTCGCCCACGCGGAGGGGGAGGTCGATGCCCACGAAGCCGATCTGATCCGCGGTGTCTTCGAGCTCGGCACGTCCCCGGTCGAAGACGTGATGACGCCGCGCACGGAGATCTTCACCCTGGCGCGGGATCAACGGGTCGGCGAATCGCGCGAGCTCGTGCGCCGGTCCGGTTACTCCAAGATTCCCGTGTCGGGCGGCGACCCGGACGAGATGATCGGCTACGTCACCGCTCTCGATCTCCTCCTTCACGACGACGCGGCCGAGGTGGCAAGCCTCGCCCGCCCGGCGGCGTACGTTCCCGAGGTGAAGCAGGCCGTGGAACTCCTCGAGGAATTCCGGGGCGCCGGAGATCGGCTTGCGTTCGTCGTGGACGAGCACGGTCACCTGAGTGGGCTCGTGACCCTGACTGACCTTCTGGAAGAGATCTCGGGTGAGATGATCGAGAGCGGCGATCTCCACAAGGTCCTGTACGAGCGCGTGGGCAAACACACGGTCATCATTCCCGGGCGGATGGAGATTCGGTTCTTCAACGAGGAGTTCGGAGCGGACGTGGAGGCAGGGGAGGCCGAGACCATGGCCGGTCTCGTGCTGGAGCGGGTGGGGCGCATTCCGGGCACGGGCGAGTCCTTCGAGATCCAAGGACTCGAGGTCACGGTCCGGAACGCCGAACCCCACCGCCTGGTGACTCTCGAGGTGACGATACCCGACCGGCGGCCCGCGGATGAGAAAGGGCCGTCGTGATCGCGCTCGCGATAGTGCTTCTCCTGATCGCCGGCAGCGGCTTCTACTCCGGGATGGAGACGGCCGTCGTTTCGGTGCGACGGGCTCGCCTCGAACGTCTTGCCGCCGACGACCGCCGGGCGCGCACCGCGCTTCGGCTGTTGGAGGACACTCCGCGGACGATCGCTTCGATCCTGGTCGGCAACAATCTGTGCAACATCGGCGCGGCATCGATCGCGACGGCGCTCGCCGTTCAGTACTGGCCGGAGAACGGCCCCGCGATCGCGACCGCGCTCTTGACCCCGGTCGTACTCGTTGCCGCGGAGATCTTCCCCAAGGCGTTCTTCCGCACTCGCCCGACGCGTTCTTTGTGCGCTGCCGGCGGAGCTCTGCAGGTGTCGGCGGCGGTGGTATCGCCGCTCGTCGTCTTGACCTCGGCCACGGTCCGCGCGGCTCTCCGCTTGCTCGGGATCAGGGACACGGAGAAGCGCCCGGTGTTCGCGCGCCAGGATCTCGAGAACCTCTTCATGTTCGGTGCAGTGGACGACGAGTCCCCGGGCGCCGGGCCGCGGACGTCCGACCGGACGGCGCTCCGCATGGCCGGACGGGCCCTCGACCTGAGGAAGCGCACGATCTCCCACGCGATGGTCCCGTTCCCCAGCGAGCGCTCGTGCCCCGGCACCGAGACGGTCCGGGAGGCCAAGGAGCGATTCCGCGCCGTCCGCGGGCGCTACCTCGCGGCCCTCGACCCGGAGGGCCGTATCATGGGTTTCGTCGCCGCCAAGGCGCTACTGGGAGAGCCCGACGACCGCCCGCTGGAGGAGATCGTGCACCCGGCCCTCCTCCTCGACCTGGATGACTCGCTCGACACCGTCCTGCAGGGTTTCCGAACGCACCAGCCGGCGATCGGGCTCGTTCGCGATGCGGAGGGAAACACCCTCGGGGTCGTCACGGCCGAGGACGTGTTCGGGGAGGTCGTCGGCGAGTTGACCCGGCTGACAAGTGCTCCCCGGTCCGCCTCGGAGACCGCCGAGGAGAAGCGTTGACAGGGAGTTGCCCCGATCGCTACGTTTCTCGGGGGTCTCCGGGCCCCCCGCGGAATGGAGCCGACGCCGTTGACAGACGCCGAGCACGCCGCCCTGTTGGAGGGGGTCACCGCGGGTGATCGCCGAAGCCTGGCGCGGCTCATTTCGCTCGTGGAGAACGCCGATCCGGGGGTCGAGCGGCTTCTGGCCGAGCTGTACCCGCGGACCGGTGGCGCGTACCGGATCGGGGTCACCGGCCCCCCCGGCGCCGGAAAGAGCACCCTGATCGACGCCCTGGTCGCGACCCTTCGACCCCGCGGCACGAAAGTCGGCGTCGTCGCCGTGGACCCGTCGAGCCCGTTCACGGGCGGGGCCTTGCTCGGAGATCGCGTTCGACTCACGTCACGAACGCCGGACCCGGGCCTCTTCTTCCGGAGCATGGCCACGCGTGGAAGTCTCGGGGGACTTGCGACGACCGCCTCGGAGGTGTCGGACATCTACGACGCGTACGGGATGGATCTCGTCTTCCTGGAGACCGTCGGGGTCGGACAGATAGAGCTTGACGTCGTTGCGGCGTCGGACTGCACGGTGGTCGTCCTGGTTCCCGAGTCGGGGGACGAGGTCCAGGCGATGAAAGCGGGTCTGATGGAGATCGGGGATCTGTTCGTCCTGAACAAGTCGGATCGGGAGGGATCGGGTCGCGCCGCCAGGGAGATCACGTCGGTGCTGGGGCTTCGCGAACCCTCGACGGGCTGGCGGCCCCCGCTCGTGTCGGCCGTCGCGCGCGACGGTCGCGGTGTCACCGAGATCCTCACGGCGGTAGACGCGTTCCGCGAGCAGCAGACGGCGTCGGGCGAGGGCAAGACACGGCGCAAACGTGTACTGCGCGAGAAGATCCGGGAGGTCGCCGAAAGAATCCTGCGCCGGCAGCTGTGGAGCGGCGAGGGGGAGACGGCGCTCGAGGACGCCGCGGAAGCGGCTCTCGAGGACGGGAAGAATCCTTACGTGCTGGCGACCGAGCTCGCGAGTCGGCTGGCGAGCCGACGCGATGCGGAGTCGTCCCAACAACGGGGAGGTCGGTCATGAGCCGTGAGAAGCGCCAAGAGGATCACGCCCGGTACCGTGCAGCCGTGCGCGACACCACGCGGCGGGAGTGGGAATCCCTCTCGGGCCGGGTGACCGAGCCGCTCTACGTCCCGTCCCCCGACGACGACAAGGGGTGGGAGCGTCACGACGATCTGGGTTACCCGGGCGAGTTCCCTTACACGCGTGGGCCCTACCCCTCGATGTACCGAGGCAAATTCTGGACGATGCGCCAGTTCGCGGGGTTCGGGTCGGCGAAGGACACGAACGAGCGCTACAAGTATCTCCTCGAGCACGGCCAGACCGGGCTCTCGGTGGCCTTCGACATGCCGACCCTGATGGGCTACGACTCCGACGATCCGCTCTCGCTCGGCGAGGTCGGTCGCTGCGGCGTCGCGATCTCCAGTCTCGAGGACATGGAGCAGCTCTTCCGCGAAATCCCGCTCGACAAGGTGTCCACGTCCATGACGATCAACGGCCCCGCGGCGATCATCTGGGCCATGTACATCGTCGCCGCGCAAAAGCAGGGGGTCGAGAGGGCGAAGCTGCGCGGCACGCTCCAGAACGACATCCTGAAAGAGTACATCGCACAGAAGGAGTACCTCTTTCCGCCCGAGCCCTCCATGGGCCTCGTCGTGGATACCATCGAGTTCGCTGCGAAGGAGATGCCGTACTGGCATGCCGTTTCCGTCAGCGGCTACCACATTCGCGAGGCGGGCTCCACCGCCGCGCAGGAGCTCGCGTTCACGCTCGCCGACGGATTCGCTTACGTGGAGGCGACGATGGAGCGGGGGATCCCGGTGGACGACTTCGCACCGCGGCTTTCCTTCTTCTTCAACGCTCATTCGGATTTCTTCGAGGAAGTCTGCAAGTACCGGGCGGCGCGACGCATCTACGCGAAGCGAATGCGAGACAAGTATGGCGCCAAGGACCCCGCGAGCTGGCGACTGCGCACACACGCCCAAACGGCGGGGTGCAGCCTCACGGCGCAGCAGCCGGAGAACAACATCATCCGGACCGCGGTGCAGGCTCTTGCCGCCGTGCTCGGCGGGACGCAGTCGCTGCACACGAACTCGATGGACGAGACGCTCGCCCTGCCCAGCGCGAAGGCCGCCAAGATCGCCCTTCGGACGCAGCAGGTGCTCGCGCACGAGACCGGCGTGGCCGACGTTGCGGATCCGCTCGGGGGCAGCTGGTTCGTCGAGAATCTCACCGACCAGCTCGAGGAGGAGGCGGAAGAGTACTTCCGTCGCATCGACGAGCTCGGCGGGGTCGTGGCGGCGATCGAACGTGGCTTCTTCCAACAGGAGATCGGGCACGCGGCCTATCGCTTCCAGAAGTCTCTCGACGACAAGAAGTACGTGCAGGTGGGGGTCAACGAGTACGTCGAGGAGGAGCCTCATCGCCCCGTGGAGATCCTCAAGATCACGCAGGCGACGGAAGATGAGCAAGTGGCGCGCGTGCGAGCCGTGCGAGCGCGGCGCGACGCGGCCGCCGTCGAGAAGGCGCTCGCCCGCGTCCGGCAGTCCGCGAAGGACGGCGAGAACATGATGCCGGCCTTCATCGAAGCGGTGGAGGCTTATGCCACCCTGGGGGAAGTCGTGCAGGTCGTGAAGGAAGTCTACGGCGAGTACCTGGAGCCGGCCGTCGTCTGAGGGCGAGGAACGTGATGGAGCAGCGCGGAAACGACCACCCGATACGCATCATCGTCGCGAAGGTCGGCCTCGACGGTCACGATCGCGGCGTGCGCGTCGTCGCGAGGGCGCTCTTGGACGCGGGTATGGAGGTCATCTATCTCGGTCTCCGCCAGACGCCCGAGATGGTCGCCGAAGCCGCGCTCCAGGAGGACGCCGACGCCGTCGGCATCAGCATTCTCTCCGCCGCCCACATGACGATCTTTCCTCGCGTCGTGGACGAGCTACGGAGCCGCGAGCTCGGCCACGTCCTCGTGACCGGGGGCGGGATCATCCCGCCCGAGGACGTCGAGGCGCTGGAGCAGCTCGGCGTGGGGCGGCTATTCGAGCCGGGTACGCCCACCGAGGAGTTCGTCGAGTACCTGCGGACGGAAATCAGGCGCCGGCGCGCCGAGTTCGCGAAGACGGAGAAGCCACGCTCGTGAGCATCATCCGGGTTCTCGTCGCGAAACCGGGCCTCGACGGTCACGATCGGGGCGCGAAGGTGATCGCGCGCGCGCTGCGGGACGCCGGCATGGAAGTCATCTACACCGGTCTTCACCAGACCCCGGAGATGATCGTGGACGCCGCCGTGCAGGAGGACGTGGACGTGATCGCGATGTCCACGCTCTCCGGCAACCACCTCACGGTCTTCCCCGAGGTGATGGATCGGCTCGCCGCCGCCGGCGCCACGGACGTCGTGGTCGTCGGAGGGGGGATCATTCCGGAGGACGACGCCGCTCAGCTACGGAAGCGGGGGGTCGCCCGCATCTTCGGTCCGGGCACCGACACGCACGAAGTCGTCGACTACGTCCGTTCCGCGGCGGAGAAGCGGGTCACCGACCGGGCGGCACCGGAGTGATCGAGCGGCTCGGTTCGTCCTTTGCGTAGCGACGGGAAGAGGGCGGTGGTTTGAAGTCGAAGGTGGGGAACGCGGAGGAGTGCGTGCGGCGGATTCCGGATGGCGCCTCCGTGATGATCGGAGGCTTCGGACTCTGCGGAACTCCCGAGAACCTGATCCGCCTGCTCGTCGAACACGGCGCGAAGGACTTGACCGTCATGAGCAACAACGCGGGGGTGGAGGACTTCGGGGTCGGACTCTTGATCAACCGCGGTCAGGTCAGGAAGATGATCTCCACCTTCATCGGGGGGAATCCGAACCTCGAGAGGGCGATCATCGACGGCTCGGTCGAGGCTGAGCTCATCCCGCAAGGGACATTCGCCGAGAGGATTCGCGCGGCGGGTGCGGGGATCGCGGGATTCTACACGCCGGCGGGCGTCGGGACCGTCGTGGAAGAGGGAAAGGAAAAGCGGGTATTCGGCGGGCGCGAGTATCTCCTGGAGAAACCGCTCACGGCCGACTTCGCCCTCGTCAAGGGGTGGAAGGGTGACGAGGTCGGCAACGTCGTCTACCGTCGCACGGCTCGCAATTTCCACCCGCTGATGGCGGCCGCCGCCGAGACGACTTTTGCGGAAGTCGAGGAGCTCGTGAAACCGGGAGAGCTGGATCCAGAAGTCATCGCGACTCCCGGCGTGTTCGTGGACACGATCTTCCAGGGTGAGAACTATGAAAAGCCTATCGAAAGAAGAGCGCATCGCTAGGCGGGCGGCTCGGGAGTTCCGCGACGGTGACTACGTGAATCTGGGCATCGGGATTCCCACGATGTGCGCGAGCTACGTACCGGAAGGGGTCCACATCACGCTGCACGCCGAGAACGGGATGCTGGGCAGCGGGCCGTATCCGATCGAGGGCGAGGAGGATCCCGATCTCATCAATGCCGGCAAGGAGACCGTCACGGAGACTCCGGGCTGCTCCTATTTCGCGTCGGACCTGTCGTTCGCGATCGTCCGCGGCGGGCACCTCGACCTGACCGTCCTCGGCGCCATGGAAGTGGACGAGAGAGGGGATCTCGCGAACTGGATGATCCCGGATGCCGTCGTCAAGGGCATGGGCGGCGCGATGGACCTCGTGGCCGGCTCGAAGCGCGTTCTGGTGGCCATGTCCCATAGGTCGCGCGACGGCTCGCCCAAGATCCTCGGGAAGTGTACCCTTCCGCTGACGGGATCCCGGTGCGTCGACCGGATCGTCACGGAGATGGCCGTCATCGACGTGACGCCCTCGGGGCTTCGGCTCGTCGAGGTGCATCCCGACCACGGGGTCGACGACGTGGTCGCGGCGACCGACGCGAAGCTCGCCGTCGGCGAAGTTCGAGAAATGGTGATCTGAGGAGCGGCGCAAGGGATGTTTTTCCTCACGGAAGAGCACAGGATGATGCGGCGAATGGTGCGCGAGTTCTCCGAGAAGGAGATCGCGCCCAAGTCCGCCGAGATCGACCGCACGTGCGAGTTCCCGGTCGACACGTTCCGGAAGATGGGTGAGCTCGGACTCCTGGGGATTCCGTACCCCGAGGAGTGGGGCGGCGCGGGGGCGGACTATCTCTCCTATGCCATCGCCGTGGAGGAGGTCGCGCGGGTGTGCGGGTCGACGGCGCTGTCGATGGCCGCCCACACGACGCTCGGTTGCGGCCCGATTCATCATTTTGGAACTGACGCACAGAAGGAGAAGTTCCTCCGTCCGTTGACGAGCGGCGAGATGCTCGGTGCGTACGGTCTCACCGAGCCGAACTCCGGCTCCGACGCCGGCGGGATGCAGACTCGCGCCGTGCGCAACGGAACGAGCTGGGTGCTCAACGGGCAGAAGGCGTGGATGACGAACGGCGGCTACGCGGGTCTCTACACCGTCACGGCGTTGACGGATCCGGACCAGAAGACCAACGGCATCACCGCGTTCTTGATCGAGAAGGGGCATCCCGGCGTCGAGATCGGTTCCGAGTACGACAAGCTCGGCTGTCGGGGCTCGAACACGGTGGAATTCTACGTCACCGACTGTCCCGTGGAAGACTCCATGGTGCTCGGTGAGGTGAATCGCGGCTTCCATCAGTTCATGGAGATCCTGAACATGGGGAGGATCTCCATCGGCGCCATGGCGCTGGGACTCGCCCAGGCGGCTCTCGAGCAGGCCGCGAAGTACTCGCTGGAACGAGAGCAGTTCGGACGCCCGATCGGGAATTTCCAGGCGATCCGGTTCATGCTGGCCGACATGGCCACCGAGATCGAGGCGGCGCGGCTCCTCGTCTACCAGGCGGCGGTGCTGAAGGACCGTGGTGAGCCGTTCGCCGTCCAGGCCTCCAAAGCGAAGTTGTTCGCCTCCGAGGCGGCGCACCGCGCGTGCCACAAGGCGATCCAGATCCACGGCGGCTACGGCTACTCGAAGGAGTTCCCGGTGGAGCGGTACATGCGGGACGCGAAGCTCACGGAAATCGGCGAAGGGACCTCGGAAGTGCAGAGGATGATCATCGGCAAGAGCATTCTCGAGGAAGTCGCGAAGACGATGGAGTAGAAAGGAAATACGATATGTCGAAGGACCGCGAGGCGGTCATCGTCGGTGCGGCCAGGACCGCGATCGGCAAGTTCAACGGGACGCTCTCCAGCACACCTGCCACGAAGCTCGGCGCCGCAGCCATCCGAGCGGCCGTGGAGCGCGCCAGCGTGGCGCCCGATCGCGTCGAGGACGTGATCATGGGCAATGTCCTCTCCGCGGGCGTCGGGCAGGCGCCGGCCCGGCAGGCCGCGATCCACGGCGGCATTCCGGCGTCGGTCGGGGCAATGACGATCAACAAGGTCTGCGGCTCGGGCCTGAAGGCCGTGTCCCTGGCTGCCCAGGCGATCCGCGCGGGTGACGCTTCCTGCGTCGTGGCGGGAGGCATGGAGAACATGTCGATGGCTCCGTACCTGGCGCCCGGCGCTCGCACCGGATACCGGCTCGGGGACGGCAAGCTCGTGGATTCCATGGTGCACGACGGCTTGTGGGACTCATTCAACGATTTCCACATGGGGTCGACGGGTGAGCTCGTCGCCGAGAAGTACGAGATCGGCCGCGAGGAGCAGGACGAGTACGCGTACCAGAGTCACATGAAAGCGGCCGCGGCGCAGAAGACGGGGAAGTTCAAGGACGAGATCGTTCCCTTCGAAGTGCCGCAACGAAAGCGCGATCCGATCTCCTTCGACCTTGACGAAGCCGTTCGTCCCGACACGAGCGTAGAAGCGCTCAGCCAGCTCAGGCCGGCGTTCCAGAAGGGCGGCACCGTTACTGCCGGCAACGCGCCCGGCGTCAACGACGCGGGGTCCGCGGTGGTCGTGATGTCGGAGGCGGCGGCAGAACAGGACGGGGTGAAGCCGCTGGCCCGGATCATCGACTACGCCGTCGGCGGCATGGAGCCCGAGTGGGTGATGATGGCCCCCGTCGACGCCGTCTCGAAGCTCCTGAAGAAGACGGGGATGTCGATCGGCGACTTCGACCTGATCGAGCTGAACGAGGCCTTCTCGGTGCAGGCCATGGCGGTCACGCGCAAGATCGAAGCGGATCCGGAGAGGGTGAACGTGAACGGCGGGGCGGTCGCTCTGGGGCATCCGATCGGCTGCTCGGGGGCGCGGATCCTCGTCACGCTGCTTCACGCGATGAAGGACCGCGGGGCCAAGAAGGGACTGGCCGCGTTGTGCCTCGGCGGCGGCAACGCCGTGGCGCTCGCCGTCGAGATGTGAGAGCGCGGCTCGTTCGGGTCCTGCTCCTCGTCGTCGTGGTGGAGGCGGCCGCGTGTATCGCGCTCGGCCCGTCCGGGCGACGGCTGCGAACGTTCATCGATTGGCTCACGATCGATGGAATCGTGCTCGCGTTGACCGGGGCGTTTCTGGTGGTCGACCGGCCGTTCCTCGCGGCACGTGCGCTGACGATGGGAAAGTCGGACCCTCGAGATCCTGTCGAGCGGAATCGGTTCCGGTCGCTGGGCTGGTTCGTCCTTCTGCTCGGGGGAGTATTCTACGGAACGGCGGCCCTGCTCTGGGCCGCGCGAGGAGGAACCCATGGGATCGACGGCTGAGGCGAAGACGAAGGAGAGGAAGAGCAGCATGACCTTCGAGAAGACCAGCGTGATCGGCGCGGGCACGATGGGCAACGGGATCGCCCAGATTCTCGCCGTGTCCGGCCGGCATGTGCAGCTCGTAGACGTCAGCCGGCCCGCCCTCGAGAAGGCCGTCGCGAAGATCGGAAAGAGCCTCGCGAAGTTCGTGGAGAAAGGGAAGATCACGGATGAGGAGCGGGGCGCGGCGCTCGAGCGGATCGAGACGTCCGGCGACCTGGAGGCCGCGAGAGGCTCCGGCCTCGTCGTCGAGGCCGTCGTCGAGAGCCTTCCCACGAAGCTCGGCATCTTCGCCCAGCTTGCCGAAGTCGTGGCGCCGGACGCCATTCTGGCGAGCAACACCAGCTCGATCTCGATCACCGAGCTCTCCCGGCACACCGAAAACTCCGAGCGCGTCGTCGGCATGCACTTCATGAATCCGGTTCCGGTCATGAAGCTCGTGGAGGTGGTGCGGGGTCTGAACACGTCGGACGAAGCGGTCCGTGCGGTCGTCGAGACGGCGGAGGCGCTCGGCAAAGTGCCCGTGGTCGTGAACGACTACCCCGGCTTCGTGTCGAACCGCGTGCTCATGCCCATGATCAACGAGGCGATCTACTGTCTCATGGAGGGTGTCGCCGACGCAGAGGGCATCGACACGGTCATGAAGCTCGGCATGGCGCACCCGATGGGTCCGCTCGCGCTCGCCGATCTCATCGGCCTCGACGTCTGCCTCAGCATTCTTCAGGTGCTGCACGAGGGGTTCGGTGATCCCAAGTACCGGGCCTGCCCGCTGCTCAAGAACATGGTCGCGGCCGGGAAGCTCGGGCGAAAGTCGGGCGAGGGGTTCTACCCGTACTGACCGTGGTTACTCGCGATTCCGGGAACGCGAGGTTGCCGGAGGCGCGAGGACCGGAGCAACTACGCCGTGAATCGGACCCCGGCGACGGCGACGAGGTCTCCGTCGATCTCGAGCCGCGACAGGAGCCCACGCACGCGATCCGCCCAACGCGGCTCGCCCCAGACCGCCGCGGGAATCTCGCGGAGCTTCGTGCGGGGGTTCTGGACGGCGGCGACCCACGCGGGGCGCGGCTGCCCGTCGAGGTCGCACGCGAAGAGTTCGAAGTCCGGTCCATCCTTCGCGACCATGAGGACGCCGGTGCCCGGCGGATCGCCGGGGACCTCTATCAGAGCGAGCTGTCCGCGCGTGCCGTCCCGGAGCTCGGCCAGTACACCTTCCACGAGCGGATGTCCGGTGGCCAGAAAGTCGAGCGACTCCCGGTGGACCGCCTCCTCCCGGTCGAACGTTCCGAGCCAGCGTGAGCCAGGCGGCACGGCGTGGAGCGTCTCGACCGTCGCCTGTCCTCCGAACTCGAGATACCAGCACGCGACTCCGGGCTTCGGCTCTATTTCGAAGCCGAACTGACGGCACGCTTCGAGCACGACGGACGCCGTCCGATGCTCGAGATCCTCCGGAACGAGCTCGAGAATCCCGGGCGCGAGCTCGGTCCGGTACGCGCTCCGGTGAAGGTCGTGGTACACGGAGCGGACGACGCGTTCGCGCGCCTCGTGGGTTTCCTGCACGATCCCGTCGATGTCGAGGTTGCCGCCCGACGTCGCGAGTGCGTCCCGGATCGCCTCGACCACGTGCGAGAGTGCGCGGTCGAGACCGCCGAGCGGGTCCCGGAAGATCCCGAGTGCCTCGTAGAGCCGGCAGACCTGCGCGCCGAACCCTTCGGCCGGCCGGAAGTAGACGATCTCCACCGGGATTCGGCGATTGATGCGGTCGAGGCGCCCGATCCGCTGCTCCACGAGCAGGGGGTCCCACGGCAGATCGAACATCACGAGCCGCTTCGCGAACTGGAAGTTGCGTCCCTCGCCCCCCGACTCCGTCGCGATGAGGAAGTTCGGCCCGTCGGACTCCGCGAACCGCGCGACTTCGAGATCTCGCTGGGCCGGAGACAGGTCCTCGTGGAAGACCGCGATGCGCCGGCTCGTCCAGTATTCCAGCTCCTTCTTGAGGAAGATCAGCGACTCTCGCTCTCCGACGAAGATCAGGGACTTCTCGCCTCTCTTGTCCCACTTCTTCGCCTCACGCCCCAGCCACTGGATCCGCGGGTCCTCCCGTCCGAGCGGCTCGGCGAGAGCACGCGCGAGGCGCTCGAGCCGGGCGGCCTCTTGCACGGGCGTGCCCCCCTTCGCGGACATCGCCTCGAGCTCCTTGGCCTCGCGGGCCGGGAAGGGGGGGAGGTCCACCGGGAACGGCTCGCGCGGGGGAAGACCGCCGATGTCGATGCGGCGAGTCGCGCTCGTACAGGGGTAGAGCGGCGTCCCGTCGTCGAGGTTTCGGCGGAACGCGTCCCAGGAGTCGAACTCCTCGGGGCGCAGGAGCTGCATCAATCGAAAGAAGCCGTGGGCGTCGGCCTCGAGCGGCGTGGCCGACAGAAGCAGCAAGTGCTCGGTCGTTTCGCAGAGGGGGGCGATCGTTCGGTATTCCGGCGAGCCGGCGGTCCCCTCCCGTCGACGGAGTCGGTGCGCCTCGTCGACGACGACGAGGTCCGGCTGTGACGAGACCGCGAGCCGCGCGAGGGATGCGTCTTCCACGAGATCTTCGAGCGCTACGACCGCCCTATCGTAGACGTCGAACGGATTGAAGCCGGGCCCCTGCTCGCGGCGCACGTCCTGCCGGCGATCGTCGTCGACGAGGACGAACACCTGGTGGAACTTCCGATAGAGCTCCCCGAGCCATTGCACGACGAGGGCGCGCGGGGCGACGACGAGAACGCGCTCGAGCTCGGCGGTCCGCACGAGGTGGTTGAGGATCAGACAGGCCTCGACCGTCTTGCCGAGTCCGACCTCGTCCGCCAGGAGCCAACGCACCGGCAGCTGTGCGGTCGCGACGCGAGCCACATGAAGCTGGTGGGGGAAGAGCTCGATTCGACCGCCGAGGAAGGATCCCAGGCCGGTGGACTCGCGGAGCTTCATCAGGTGAAGCGCGTCGAGCCGGTTGCGGAACGCCTCGAAAGCCTCGACGTCGAGGCGGGCCAGCCGCTCGACGATGTTCTCCTGGAAATCCTCGAGCCAGCGCTCCGGATCCGCTCCCGGCCGGAGCGTGAGTGGCACGAGCGGATGGCCCGCGACGGCGAACTGGAGCGTGCTCCCGTGATTCGGGAATTCGATCGTCATCCGGTTGCCCGACACTTCCTGAACGAGTCCCGGACCGAGCTCCCGATTGTAGGGATGGAGCACCTTGTCGCCGGGCTGGAGCGTATGGGTCGGGGACTTGGGAGTCATGGCCTCGCGAAGAAGTGAAGGGAGTCGTGCCGAACTCCAAGGGATCACATCCTGCGACTCCGATCCAGCGATTTCGAGCGCCCTCGGTGGCCCGTTGCCAAGGGTGGGGGATCGGAGAGATACTGCGTCGGGGAATCCCGTTCCCGCTCGGAGGAGCTCGTTGCGCCCGTACCTCGACCTCTTGCAGCGCATCCTCGACGACGGTGTCCGGCGCGAAGAGCGGACCGGTACGGGCACGCTGAGTGTCTTCGGCCACCAGATGCGCTTCGATCTGGCCACCGGATTCCCTCTGGTCACGACGAAGAAGCTCCACGTCAAGTCGATCGTGCACGAGCTCCTCTGGTTTCTGCGGGGGGATACGAACGTCCGATCGCTCCAGGAAGCCGGCGTGAGCATCTGGGACGAGTGGGCCGACGAGAGAGGCGAGCTCGGACCCGTTTACGGCCACCAGTGGCGGTCGTGGGCGACGCCGGACGGCGGCTCGATCGACCAGCTCGCCGAGCTGCTGCGAGCGATTCGGGAAACACCCCACTCCCGGCGCCATCTCGTGAGCGCCTGGAACGTCGCTGACCTCGATCGGATGGCGTTGCCGCCCTGTCATGTGATGTTCCAGTTCTACGTCGCCAACGGGAGGCTCTCCTGTCAGCTCTACCAACGGAGCGCCGATGTGTTTCTCGGCGTGCCCTTCAACATCGCCTCCTACGCGTTGCTGACGCACCTGATCGCCCGCACCACGGATCTGGATCCCGGTGAGTTCGTTCTCACGCTGGGCGACGCTCACCTCTATTTGAATCACGTCGAGCAGGCCCGGTGCCAGCTGGGTCGCGACCCTCGCCCATCGCCTCGGCTCGAGCTCGATCCGGACGTGCGCGATCTCTTCGAGTTCCGTTACGAGCACGTTCGGCTCCGGGACTACGATCCGCACCCGCCCATCAAGGCGGCCGTCGCCGTATGATCCTCTCCTGCATCGCGGCGATGTCGGAGAACGGAATCATCGGACGCGACAACCGGATTCCGTGGCGCCTCCCTTCCGATCTCGCGCACTTCAAGCGGACGACGATGGGTCACACCATCGTCATGGGGCGCAAGACGTGGGAGTCGATCGGCCGGAAGCCGTTGCCGGGCCGGCGTCACATCGTGATCAGCGCTCAGGATCCCTACCCGGTGCCGCCGGAGGTCGTCGTGGTGGGCTCCTGGGAGGAAGCGATGGATCGAGCCTCCGATGAGGACGAAGTATTCATCGTGGGAGGAGCGAGCCTCTACGAGCCCGCAGTGGCCGTGGCGGAACGGATCTACCTCACGGTCGTTCACGCCGAGGTGGAGGGTGACGTTCACTTTCCGGTGATCGAGCTTTCCCGTTTCCGCCTCGTGTCGGAAGACCGACACGAGCCCGACGACAAGAACGAGTTCGCGCACACGTTTCGCTTGTACGAGAGGATTTGATCCGCGACCTACCGTCAGAGACCGCCATCAGAGTATTCGAAAGGAGCTTCCCCGTTGAGTATTCCTCTTTCCAATGCACGAGTCGGCATCTACGTCGACGGTTCGAACGTGTCCATAAACGGTGGCCACGGGATGCGGTACGATGTCCTACGCGAATTCGCCACCCGCGACGGCGCCGAGGCCGTCCGAATGAACCTCTACGTATCGTACGACGAAGACCGCGCGGCGACGGACGCCGCCTACCGCAAGGGCCAGGAGAACTTCTGTTCCGTGCTGCGGGACTTCGGCTACAAGGTGATCCAGAAACGGGTGCGCTGGTATACCGACGAGTCGGGGAACCGGTTCGGCAAGGCGAACTCGGATCTCGACATGGCGGTCGACGCTCTCTTGCAGTCCGAGAATCTGGAGCGAGTTCTTCTCGCGACGGGCGACGGTGACTTCGTCCAGGTAGTGCGGGCGCTGCAGAATGGGGGGTGCCGGGTGGAGGTCGTCGCGTTCGAGAACGTGTCGCAGGCCCTGCGGGAGGAAGCCGACATGTTCCTCTCCGGGTATCTGATCCCGAACCTTCTGCCGATGCCGCAGCAGGCGGAGCGGTCGGCGTGGGGCGAGATCGGGAACCGTGTCCGCGGCGTGTGCTACAACCACAGTGGCAAGGGGTACGGGTTCCTTCGCTACCTTCGTCAGGTGGGACCGGGTCTTTGGATCACGGATTCGCGCCACCCCGACTCCCCGTACCAGACGGTCTTCTTCCACGATTCGCAGCTGCCGCGTAACGTACCGTTCCACCAGCTGCCGAGCCGCCATCTGATCTTCGAGTTCGAACTGATCGAGTCCGACCGATACGAGGATGACATGCAGGCGGTCAACCTGCGGCTCGTGAGTGGGCAGGTTCGCGGCGGACGGGCACTCGACCGGGCCCCCGAAGCGGAGGAAGCGGACGGGAACGCCGCGGAGGGACCGAACGGAGAGGCGGATGAGGGCGAGGTGGAAGACGAGACGAAAGAGGAAGTCGCGGAGTGAGACCCGTCAGAGGCTGAACGATTCGCCGCAGCCGCAGGTACCCTTCGCTTGAGGGTTGGTCCAGACGAAACGCTGGCTCATCAGCTCGGACTTGAAATCGAGCGTGGAGTTCTTCAGGAAGACGATGGACCGTGGATCGATGAAGACGGTCACTCCGTGCTGCGTGGTCACGTAGTCCCCGTCCCGCGGGCCGTCGGCCTCGTAGCTCATCGCGTACGTGGCGCCGGAGCAGCCGCCGCCCTTGACCTGCACCCGCAGCGCCTGGCCTTCGCAGCCCTCCCGCTCGCCGCGACGTGCAATCGCCTCGGCGGCGGCCTCGGTGATCGTGATCGGGGCTTGTGGGTTGCCCTTCTCGGATCCGACGCTCATCGGCACCTCGCTCATGGCTCGGGACGGGGCTCGGGCCCGCCGCCGGTTCGAACGACGTTACGAACGGCTGAACGCCTGGTCAACCGGGCTCCGCACGGATGTGTTACGCTCCGTCCCGGCTCGATCGGCAACCCCACAACCCGTAGGAGTGACATGTCGGACCCCGAACGCCGAATCGGCGACCTGACGGTGAAGATCGAACGTGATTCCTGCATCGGCTCCGGAAACTGTATCAAGGTCGCCCAGAGTGTCTTCGAGCTCGACGACGAAAGTGTCGTGGTCTTTCGGGACGGCCAGCCGCCGCCGGACCGGGCGATGGTCGTGGAAGCCTGCCAGAACTGCCCGGTGGAGGCGCTCGTCGTGATCGACGAAAAGGGAAACCGGATCGTGCCGTAGGATCCCGCCGGCACTCAGAACATCCCCAGCTCGAGCCTCGCGGCCTCGGACATGAGCTCCGGCGTCCAGATGGGCTCCCAGACGATGTCCACCTGCACCGTCTCGATACCTTCGATGGCCTCCAGCCGCCCCTTCACGTCGATGGGAATCGTCTCGGCCGCCGGGCAAGCCGGCGAAGTGAGCGTCATCTCCACCGTCGCGAGCGTCCCGTCGATGCGAACCGTGTAGACCAGGCCGAGCTCGTAGATGTCGACCGGAATCTCCGGGTCGAACACCGACTTCAGCCCGGCCACCACCAGCGCTTCCAGCTCCGGGGGGCCTGCGTAGGTCACACCGATGGAAGTCTTTCGCTCTTCGTCCTGCGACATGACGACTCCTTGTTGACGACGGTGTTTTCGCGCTATTCCGTGGAGACCGGATCGCGGCGGTTGTCGAGGGCGGCCCGCAGCGTGTGCCACGGCAGGGTGGCGCACTTGACGCGGATCGGAAATTCGCGAACACCGGCGAACACGGCGAGCTTCCCGAGCGTGCCTTCCACATCGCCGGCCTCGGCCTGTCCCGTCACGAGGTCACGAAACGAATCCGAAAGCCGGGCGACGTCTGCCGGTGACTTCCCGGTGATCGTCTCGGTCATCATGGACGCGGACGCGGTGCAAATCGCGCACCCGGCTCCCGTGAAGCCGACTTCTTCGAGGTCGCCGCCTTCGCCCAGCTTGATCTCCACGTTGATCCGATCCCCGCAGAGCGGGTTGTAGCCCTCGGCCCGCCGGTCGGGATCGTGGAGATCGTGGAAGTTCCGCGGGCTCCTCTGGTGATCCAGGATCACCTGCTGATACAGCTCTCTCAGAACCGAGTCCAACGCGACCTCCGATTCACCGGAACAACCGGCGCACTTCCTCGATGCCGCCGGCGAGAGCATCGAGGTCTTCGCGGGTATTATAGACCGAAAGCGAAGCCCTCACGGTCGCCGGCAACCCGAACCGGTCCATCACCGGCTGGGCGCAATGGTGTCCGGTCCGAACGGCGATTCCCTCATGGTCCAGGATCGTCCCGATGTCGTGCGGATGGACCCCGTCGAGGACGAACGACAGGACGGCCGACTTCTCCGGAGCGGTTCCGACGAGCCGCAGTCCTTCGACGGCCGAGAGACGTCCCGTGCCGTACTCGAGAAGCTCGTGCTCGTAGGCCGCGATCCTCTCCACGCCGGTGTCGGCCAGGAAGTCGATCGCCGCGCCGAGCCCCACCGCCCCGGCGATGTTGGGGGTGCCCGCTTCGAACTTTCCGGGTAGGTCCGCGTAGGTCGTGCCCTCGAACGAAACCCGCTCGATCATGTCGCCTCCGCCCATCCAGGGCGGCATGCTCTCGAGGTGCTCACGCTTTCCCCAGAGAACTCCGATTCCCGTCGGCCCGAACATCTTGTGCCCGGAGACCGTGTAGAAGTCGCAGCCGAGATCCGGCAAATCGATAGGAAGGTGAGCGGCGACCTGCGCCCCGTCGAGGAGGACCACGGCCCCGACGCCGTGGCCCGCTTCGACGATCCGCTTCACCGGATTGACCGTACCCAGAGCGTTCGACGCGTGCACGACGGCGACGATTCGTGTTCTCTCGGAGAGAAGCTTCTCGAACTCGTCCCAGATGAGAGCGCCGTCGTCGTCGATCGGAGCGGCGCGCAGGGTGGCGCCGGTCTGCTCGCAGGCGAGCTGCCAGGGGACGATGTTCGAATGGTGTTCCATCACGGTGACGAGGATCTCGTCGCCGGGGCCCAGGCGCGGGCGCGCGAAGGCTTGCGCGACGAGATTGATGCCCTCGGTCGCGCCGCGGACGAAGATGCACTCCGCCGGGTCGGCAGCGCCGAGGAACGCTTTGGCTTTCTCGCGGGCTCCTTCGTACGCCTCGGTGGCTTCGTGGCTCAACCGGTGGACGCCCCGGTGCACGTTCGAGTTGTGGTGGCGATAGAAGTCGCAGACCGCCTCGATGACGCTTTGGGGCTTCTGGGTCGTGGCGGCCGAGTCGAGATAGACGATGCGCCGCCCCGCGACCTCCCGGGCCAGCAGCGGGAACTGGGCCCGGATCCGGTCCACGTCCAGCGGCGGAGCGGACGGGGGAGGCGTTGACGTACGGACCGCGGACCTCACGTGACGACTCCTAAACGGTCGATAGCCTCTCCGCCACGATGGCCGAGAGGCGATCCCGCACCGGTTCGAGATCCATCCGGTCGAGGATCTCGTTGATGAACGCGAAGACGAGGAGCCGGCGAGCCGTCTTCTCGTCGATCCCGCGGGCGCGACAGTAGAACACCGCCTGTTCGTCGATCTGGCCGATGGACGCGCCGTGGGTGCACTTCACGTCGTCGGCGTAGATCTCGAGTTGCGGCTTCGTCTCGACGAGCGCGTCGTCCGACAGGAGCAGATTCTTGTTCGACTGAACGGCGTCGGTCTTCTGCGCGTCCTCGTCGACGATGATACGTCCCGTGAACATGGCCTTTCCCTCGTCGCCGAGAACACCGCGGTAGTACTGGCGGCTCTTGCAGTTGGGGCGAGCGTGCCGGACCCTCATGCGGCTGTCGTGCAGCTGCGTGCCGCGCGGTACGTACATTCCGTTGAGCACCGACATGCAGCGCTCGCCGTTGAGTGTCGGGAACACGTTGTTCCGCACGAGTGCGCCTCCGAGAAGCGCGGAGTGGGATGCGAAGTCGCTGTCGGTTCGCTGGTCGACGTACAGAGTGGAGACGCTGTACGACGCGATGCTGCCGCGCTCGATCAGGTAGTGCCGCGCGGTCGCCCGCTTGCCGACGAAGACCTCGGTGACGGGATTCGTGAACCCGGCGCCGTCGCCGATGGCGACGTAGTCCTCGATGAGCGTAGCTCGCGCGCCGTCTTCCACGACGAAGAGCGTGCGGGGATGCGTCATGGACGGCTCGGAGTCGTCGGTGGTGACGAAGAGCGCGTGAACCGGGCCCGGGAGCTCCACCCCGGCCGGCACGTGCACGAAGACGCCGTCGTCCAGGAACGCCGTGTTGAGCGCCGTGAACGCCTCGTCCTCGCCTTCGGTGAGGCGACCGAGGTGCGGCTTCACGAGCTCGGGCGTCTCGGCCAGGGCCGCGGCCAGGTTCGCGACGCGGACACCGTCCGGCAGGTGGTCGATGTTCGAACGATCTTCATCGAAACGGCCGTCGACGAAGACCAACCGGGATCCATCGAGGCCGTCGAACCCGAGCCCCTCGAGATTCGCGGCCGGCGCCCCGCCGTTCCGGTTAGCCAGAAAGAAGGAGCCGCCGGCGATGGGCCGCACGTCCGTGAACCGCCAGTCCTCGTGCTTCAGGGTGGGGAAGCCGAGCTCCTCGAACCGGTCCCAGCCCCGGGTCCGCAGCTCCGCGACCCAGTCGGGAGCCCCGCGGCCTCGTTCCTCGCGGAAGGCGGCCCAGGTGTCGCGCCACGTGTTCTTCTCGATCATCACCGTCAACTCTCGCCCCCTCTCAAGCGGCCGGGGCCGTTTCGAGCCAGGAGTACCCCTTCTCCTCGAGCTCGAGCGCGAGCTCCTTTCCTCCCGACTTCTCGATGCGTCCATTCACGAGCACGTGAACGTAGTCCGGTTGCACGTAATCGAGCAGCCGCTGGTAGTGCGTGATCACGAGCATGCAGCGGTCGGGCGAGCGAAGCTCGTTGATGCCGTCGGCGACGATGCGCAACGCGTCGATGTCGAGGCCCGAGTCCGTCTCGTCGAGGATCGCGACCCGAGGTTCCAATACCGCCATCTGGAAGATCTCGTGCCGCTTCTTCTCACCGCCGGAGAACCCCTCGTTCACGGAGCGCCGGAGGAAGGCCTCGTCCATCTGCACGAGAGAGAGCTTCTCCCTCGCGCGCTTCAGGAAGTCCAGGGCGTCGACTGGGGGCTCGCCCCGATGCTCCAGGACCGCGTTGTACGACGTCTTCAGAAACTCGAGGGTCGAGACCCCCGGAATCTCCACCGGGTACTGGAACGCCATGAAGAGACCCTCGCGCGCTCGCTCGTCGGACGCCATCTCCAGGACGTCCTTGCCGTCCAGGAGGATTTCGCCGTCGGTGACCACGTAGTTCTCGTGGCCGGCGAGGACCTGGGCGAGCGTGCTCTTCCCAGAACCGTTCGGGCCCATCATCGAGTGAACCTCGCCGGCGTCCACCGTGAGGTCGATACCGCGCAGGATCTGCTTGTCCTCCACCGACACGTGCAGGTTTCTGATCTCCAGCAAGCTCATGCTCTTCTCGATCTCCTTGTCTATCCGACCGAGCCTTCGAGGCTCACGCTCAGAAGCTTCCGGGCCTCCACCGCGAACTCCATCGGGAGCTCGCGGAAGACCTCCTTGCAGAATCCATTGACGATCATCGAGACCGCGTCTTCCATCTCGATGCCACGGCTCATGCAGTAGAACAACTGGTCCTCGCCGATCTTCGAAGTCGTCGCCTCGTGCTCGACCTTGGCGGTTCGGTTCCGCACGTCGAGGTAGGGGAACGTGTGCGCACCGCACTCGTCGCCGATGAGCATCGAATCGCACTGCGTGAAGTTGCGGGCGTTTCCCGCCCCCTTGCCGATCCGGACCAGTCCGCGGTATGAGTTCTGACCGTGTACGGCGGAAATCCCCTTCGAGATGATCGTGGATCGGGTGTTCTTGCCGAGGTGGATCATCTTCGTGCCGGTATCCGCCTGCTGTCGTCCGCTCGTGAGCGCGACGGAGTAGAACTCGCCGACCGTGTCGTCCCCCTTGAGGATGCAGCTCGGGTACTTCCAGGTGATCGCGGAGCCCGTCTCCACCTGCGTCCACGAAATGCGGCTGCGGTCGCCTTTGCAGATGCCCCGCTTCGTCACGAAGTTGTAGATGCCGCCCCGCCCGTCCTCGTCGCCGGGGTACCAGTTCTGGATCGTCGAGTACTTGATCTGCGCGTCCTCGAGCGCCACGAGCTCCACCACCGCGGCGTGCAGCTGGTTCTCGTCGCGCATCGGCGCGGTGCACCCCTCGAGGTAGCTGACGTAACTCCCCTTGTCCGCCACGATGAGCGTGCGCTCGAACTGGCCGGTGGACGCGGCGTTGATGCGGAAGTACGTGGAAAGCTCCATCGGACAGTGGACGCCGGGCGGTACGTAGACGAAGGACCCGTCCGTGAAGACGGCCGAGTTGAGAGTCGCGAAGTAGTTGTCGGAGTAAGGGACGACCGTTCCCATGTACTTCCGGATGAGCTCGGGGTGCTCCCGGACCGCCTCGGAGAACGAGCAGAAGATGATCCCGAGCTCGGCGAGCTTCTCCTTGAACGTCGTGGCGACGGAGACCGAGTCGAAGACGGCGTCGACCGCGACTCCGGCCAGCGCCATCCGCTCGTCCAGCGGGATCCCGAGCTTTTCGTAAGTTTCGAGGAGCTTGGGATCGACCTCATCGAGGCTGTTCGGCCTCTTCTTGGGGGCCGCGTAGTAACTGATGGCCTGGTAGTCGATGGGGGAGTGGTGGAGCTTGGGCCACTGCGGCTCCTCCATCGTCAGCCATTGCCGGTAGGCCTTGAGCCGCCACTCGGTCATCCACTCCGGCTCGTCCTTCTTCCCCGAGATATGGCGGACGACGGCTTCGTCGAGGCCCGGCGGCAGGAACTCCTGCTCGATGTCGGTGACGAAGCCGTACTTGTAGTCCCGCTTTGCGAACTCGTGAAGGGTATTCTCCGTGCTACTCATCTCTCTCCCAGGGCTTTCGAGAGACGCGTTGGAACCGGGATGAACTGCGGGACCGGTCCGATCGCGCCGAGGTGGTCGCTCATCAGGTCACGAAGCGTGACGTTCGCCAGGAACTCTTGTATCCGGTCGTTCAGCTTTCGGACGGAGCTTGTGACGGGGCATCCCACGAAGACGTTGCACTCCACGCAACCCGTATCTTCGTCTTCCGCGCAGCACGCGACGACTTTCACCGGGCCCTCCATCGCCTCGATCACGTCGCGAACGGAGATCCGCTCGGCGGAGCGGGCGAGCGCGTAACCGCCCCGCGCTCCGCGGGTGGAGCTCACCAGTCCGGATCCGACGAGATCCTTGAGGACATTCATGAGGACCGGCACCGGCACGTTGTGCCGCTCCGCGATCCGACGCGCGCTGACGGCGGTGGGCTCGGAGCGGCTGGGCTCCTCGGCGAGGCGGGCCAGCGCCACCAGCGCGTAATCGGTCCTTTTTGTGAATCCGAGCACGATTCCCTCGATCTGGAGAGGCGGCCGCGAGCCATCCTAATTAGTACCGATATTGTACGGATTCCAGCCGGTGAGGGAACCCCCTATTTGGATTTTTCTGCGGCTTTTCGGGCGGCCCAGGCGCCGGGGACAGCCCCGGCCGGGTGGGCCGGCAACTCGCCGGGGCCTCTCCTCGTAGCAGGGAGGGACGGAGGGAGGCCCATGAGACGGATCGGCTGGAGCAGTGGAGCAGTTCTCGCGGTGATCGCGGCGGCGTCGGCGGTCGGCGCCGAGGAGATCGATCGACATTTCCACGAGGGATTCGACGTGAAGGAGGGTGCGCGACTGCACCTCAATCACGGTGATGGCGACGTGGCGTTCGAGGTCTGGGACCGCGACGTGGTCGACATTGAAGTGACTTATCGAGCCACCATCAAGCAGGGCGGCATCGGCACGAAGGACCAGGTCGACTTCACGGCGGAGTTCACGCAGCAAGACGACGAGATTCGCGTGGTCGGACACGAGTCGCGCGTCCACGCGGTCATGATCGGCTTCGTCTCGAAGAACGTGCACGAATACGTGTACGCGGTGAAGGGGCCGGCCTGGCTCGAGGTGAGGACGGAAGGCCAGGATGGGGCGGTCTCGATCGAAGGCCTCGCCGGAACGGCGGACCTCGAGCTGCAGGACGGCGACCTGTCTCTCACGGACTGCGCGCTGGACCGCGCCCGGGTGAGGATGCAGGACGGCGACTTCGACGCGGTCCGCTGCTCGGGCGACCTCGACATCCGGACCCAGGACGGGCGGGTGCGACTGCGTGATCACGGTGCCGGTCCGCTGACGGTGCGAGCTCAGGACGGGGACGTTCGCCTGGAGCTCGTGGCGGGCGCGAGTCCCGAGCTCGACGTGCGCGTGGCGGACGGTGACGTCACGGTGGGCCTCGCGGACGGCGTCTCCACCGAGTTTCTCCTGCTGACCGACGACGGCCGGGTCCGAGTCGATCTGGTCGATGTGAAGAACCTGGAGAAGAGCGGTCCGGGAACCTACGGGGAGATCGGCGGCGGGGAGGGCACGATCCGCATCGAGTCGAAGGACGGCTCGATCACGCTGCGCGACGTCGGGTAGAGCGTCTACCCCTCGCAGAGCTCGATCAGGATCCCGGCCGTCGACTTGGGGTGAAGGAACGCGATCTTCTTGCCCCCCGCGCCGACGCGCGGTTCGCGGTCGATCAGCTCGACGCCCGCCGCCTCGATCTCCTTCAACGTGGCAGCGAGATCCTCCACCCTCACCGTCACGTGGTGGATCCCGGGGCCGCGGCTCGCGATGAACCGGCCGATCGGCCCCTGGGGGTCGGTGGACTCGAGAAGCTCGAGCTCCGAGCCGCCGGCGTCGAGCTTCAGGACGCGGACCTTCTGGTCGGGGACCGCTTCTTCTTCGGTGACCCGGAATCCGAGCAACCGGGTGAACACGTCTCGGGCCGCTTCGAGATCCGCCACCGCGATGCCGAGGTGGTCGATGCCACGATAGCGCGGGGTCATGGGCGGTAGACTCCCCAGACGTCGCGCAGCCCGTGGCAAATTTCGCCGAGCGACGCCTCGGCGCGCAGAGCGTCGACGATCGACTCCATGACGGGACCGTCGCCCTCGGCGGCCCGCTTCACCACGTGGAGCTTCGCCTCCACCACGTCGGCGTCGCGCGCGGCCTTGCGTTCCGCCAGGGCCCGCTTCTGATCCTCTTCGCTTTTCGGGTCCACCCTGAAGACGGGCGGCGGAGAGTCCTCCTCCTCGGCGTGCACGTTCACGCCGACCACGTGGGCGTCCCCCGACTCGATCGCGCGCTGGGCGCGAAACGCGGCTTCCTCGATCTCCCGGGTCTGGTATCCCTGCTCGATCGCCGCCACTGCGCCGCCCATTTCCTCGATCTTCTCGAGGTACTCGCCCGCGAGCCGCTCGACCTCGTCGGTGAGCCCTTCCACGAGGTCGGAGCCTCCGAGCGGATCGACCGCGTCGGCGACGCCCGTTTCCTCGGCGATCACCTGCTGCGTCCTCAGAGCGAGCTTCGCGGCCCCTTCCGACGGAAGGCCGAGCGCCTCGTCCCAGGAGTTCGTGTGCAGGCTCTGCGTGCCGCCGAGGACGGCGGCGAGGGCCTGCATCGCGGTCCGCACGACGTTGTTCAGTGGTTCCCGCGCGGTCAGGGTGGAACCGGCGGTCTGACTGTGGAAGCGGAGCATCCACGACTTGGGATTCTCGGCGGCGAACTCGTCCCGCATGATGCGCGCCCAGAGGCGCCGCGCGGCGCGAAACTTCGCGACCTCCTCGAAGAAGTGGTTGTGCACGTTGAAGAAGAAGGAGAGGCGCGGGGCGAATTCGTCGACGTCGAGGCCGGCGGCCTGGCCGGCCCGGACGTACTCCTTCGCGTTCGCGAACGTGAACGCGACCTCCTGTGCGGCCGTCGCGCCCGCCTCCCGGATGTGATAGCCGGAAATCGAGATCGTGTTCCAGCGGGGGATGTGCTCCCGGCAGTAGCGGAAGATGTCCGCCGTCAGGCGCAGAGACTCCTTCGGCGGGAAGATGTACGTGCCCCGGGCGATGTATTCCTTGAGGAGGTCGTTCTGCGTGGTCCCCGACAGCGCCACCGGATCGATGCCGCGACGCTCGGCCAGAACCACCAGGAGACCGAGCAGCACGGCGGCGGTCGAGTTGATCGTCATCGAGACGGACACCCGGTCGAGGGGGATGCCCTCGAAGAGGGTGTCGAGGTCGTGCACCGTGTCAATCGCGACCCCGGTTCGACCGACCTCGCCCGTGGCTGCCGGATCGTCGGAGTCGTAGCCCATCTGGGTGGGCAGATCGAATGCCACCGAGAGCCCGGACCCGCCCCGCTCGAGGAGGTAACGGAAGCGTCGGTTCGTTTCCGCGCTCGTGCCGAATCCCGAGTACTGGCGCATCGTCCAGAAGCGGCCGCGATACATGTTCGGATAGATGCCGCGGGTGAAGGGGTGACTTCCCGGCTCACCGGGCGCGACGGGGTGCGCCGGCCAGACTGCGGGGAGCTCGATCCCGGAAGACGTCTCGAACTTCTCCCGCCGTTCCGCGCGTCTCGCTTTCGTGCTCACGACGACCCCTTCTCTCGGAGGACGACGAGCACGTCACCTCCGACCACGGTGTCACCGGGCGCCACCCGGATCTCGGCGACGATCCCATCGGCCTCGGAGGCGAGCTCGTTCTGCATCTTCATCGCCTCGACGACGATGACGGGCTTCCCGGCCTCGATCTCGTCGCCGACGTTCACCGGAATGTCCACGACGACGCCCGGCATCGGCGCCGTGACGTCGGAAGGCCCTGCGTGACTCGGACCGTGGAACGCCTCGAGCGCGCGGGAGACGTCGTCTTGAACCCGAGCCTCGATCCTCTCGCCGTCGAGGGAGACGAACACCCGATCGCTCTCTCGGTCGAGGATCATCTCACGGCTGTGACCGTCGAGGAGGAGGGAGTGGAGCGACGAGTCGTGCAGAAGCGTGAGATCCGCCTCGACCGGACGATCGTCGAGTCGGACCTCGAGCCGATCGTCGTGTTCCGTAATGTCCACGACGTGCTCCTTGCCCTTCACGGTCACGTAGTAGCGGATGGTGGAGTGGACGGAGCTCATCGCGACCTCCGAAGCCTCTGGGCTCGGCCGACCCGAACCCAGGGCGGCAGGCCGTCGTTGGAGCCGACCCCGTCCGTCCCCTCGAGGCTCTGGGCCTCCGATGACCGGTGCGCGTGGATCGCGGCCGCGATCGCCGCAACCTCCTCACGCTTGCCGAAACCGATGCCCACGAACCGGAAGTCGCTCTGCACGCGCTCCAGCCAGCCGGTGTCGACCTCGCCCTTCACGAACGCCGGTTCGGAGAGAATCCACCGCAAGAACGGGATGTTCGTGGTCGGTCCCTCGATGCGGTATTCGATGAGCGCCGCCCGCGTGCGCGCCATGGCCTCGCTGCGATCCGTGCCCCAGGTGACGAGCTTCGCGAGAAGCGGATCGTAGTGGACGGGGACGTCGAACCCCTCGTAGACGCCGGAGTCGTTGCGGACGCCCGGGCCCGACGGTTCTCGCAGGAAACGGATCCGTCCCACCGAGGGAAGGAACCTGCGCGCCGGGTCCTCCGCGTACACGCGGCATTCGATGGAATGGCCGCGGGGCACGATGGTCTCCGGGATCTCCAGTTTCTCGCCGGCCGCGATCCTGAGCTGCTCCCGCACGAGATCGATGCCCGTGGTCATCTCCGTCACCGGGTGCTCCACCTGCAGGCGCGTGTTCATCTCGAGAAAGTAGTAGTCGCCGTTCGGGGCGAGCAGGAATTCCACGGTTCCCGCGTTCAGGTAGCCCACGGACTCGGCCGCCTTGACCGCGACGTCGCCGAACTCGGCCCGCCGCTCGGCTCCGAGCGAGGGGCTCGGAGCCTCCTCGATCACCTTCTGGTGCCGGCGCTGCACGCTGCACTCGCGCTCTCCCACGAACACCGTCCGTCCGTGTCGGTCGGCGAGGATCTGCGCCTCCACGTGGCGTGGGCTCTCCACGAGCTTCTCCACCAGGAGGTCGTCGCTGCCGAACGAGGACACCGACTCTCCTCGGGTGAGCCGAAGCGCCGCGTCCATCTCCTTGGCGGAATGAACTGCGCGCATGCCCTTGCCGCCGCCACCCTTGGCGGCCTTCAGAAGGACCGGGTAGCCGATATCCCTCGCCATCGTCTTGGCTTCCCGGTCGCCGACGGGGCCCTCGCTCCCGGGGACGACCGGGACGCCGGCCTTCGCCACCGCTGCCTTGGCGACGGCCTTGTCACCCATGGCCGAGATCGCGGACGGGGGTGGTCCGATGAACGAGATTCCGGCGCTCTCGCACGCGGCCGCGAACTCCGCGTTCTCGGCGAGGAAGCCGTAGCCGGGGTGAATCGCGTCAGCCCCCACGCCTCTCGCGGCGTCG
The DNA here is from genome assembly GCA_025774865.1 of bacterium. Lineage (GTDB taxonomy): Bacteria > ARS69 > ARS69 > ARS69 > ARS69 > JALGZO01. Next base: position 28,578 of record JALGZO010000206.1, read on the forward strand.
ACGATTCTGTCGATGACGAGGTAGCTTTCCGACGCCGAGGCGGGACCGATCGCCACCGCCTCGTCGGCGAGCAACACGTGAAGCGCCTTGCGGTCGGCCTCCGAGTACGCTGCTACCGAGTGAACGCCCATCTCCCGGCACGCGCGGATCACACGCACCGCGATTTCCCCTCTGTTTGCCACTAACACCTTGTCGAACATGGAGGGCTGCCTTCTTCTTTCAATGTCTCTCCGGGTCGATTCCCCGCGGAATCCACCTAGAGAGGAATGTTGCCGTGCTTCTTGGCCGGGATCGTCTGCTGCTTCGTGCGCAACGCCTCGAGCGCCGTGATCAGATGTCGCCGCGTGTGGGCGGGCTCGACCACGTTGTCCAGGAATCCGTAGCTCGCGGCGATATACGGATTCGCGAAGCGCTCGCGATACTCGTCCACGAGCCGCTTCTCCTCCTTCGCGGAGTCCTTGGCGTCCTGAATCTCACGGCGATGAATGATCCGCACCGCGCCCTCCGCTCCCATGACGGCCAGTTCCGCCGTCGGCCACGCGACGTTGTAGTCGCCCCGCACGTGCTTCGAGGACATGACGTCGTACGCGCCGCCGTACGCCTTGCGCGTGATGACCGTGAGCTTCGGAACCGTCGCCTCACAATAGGCGTAGAGGAGCTTCGCCCCGTGCTTGATGATGCCGCCCCATTCCTGCGCCGTCCCCGGAAGAAAGCCGGGTACGTCCTCGAACGTGATCAGCGGCACGTTGAAGGCGTCGCAGAAACGGACGAATCGCGCCCCCTTGAGGGAGGCGTCGATGTCGAGGACGCCGGCGAGGTGCTTCGGCTGGTTCGCGACGATGCCCACCGCGCGGCCATTCAGACGACCGAAACCGATCACGAGATTCCTCGCGTACTCCGGTTGAATCTCGAGAAAATCGCCGTCATCGAGGACGGGAAGGAGCGCGTCGCGGATGTCGTAGGGCCGGTGCGGGTCATCCGGTACCACGTGGTTGAGCGACGGCTCGACTCGATCGGCCGGGTCCGACGAGTCGCGGCGCGGAGGATCTTCGGTGTTGTTGCTCGGGAGGTAAGCGAGCAGGCGCCGGACGAGGGCGAGGCAGTCCTTCTCGGATGGTGCGCGCAGGTGCGCGACGCCGCTCTTGACGGTGTGCGTCTTCGCTCCGCCGAGGTCTTCGAAGCTCACCTCCTCGTTCGTCACCGCCTTGATGACGTCGGGGCCGGTGATGAACATGTGGCTCGTGCCTTCGGCCATGATGATGAAGTCGGTGATGGCCGGCGAGTACACGGCGCCGCCGGCGCAGGGCCCGAGGACCGCGGAAATCTGCGGCACGACGCCGGAGGCGAGAGTGTTCCGCAGGAAGATGTCCGCGTAGCCACCGAGCGACAGGACTCCTTCCTGGATGCGCGCGCCGCCGGAGTCGTTGAGCCCGATGATCGGAGCTCCCGACTCCACCGCCAGGTCCATGATCTGGCAGATCTTCTTCGCGTTGGCTTCCGACATCGTGCCACCGAACACCGTGAAGTCCTGGGCGAAGACGAACACGGTTCGCCCGGAGATGCGACCGAACCCGGACACCACGCCGTCGCCCGTGATCTTGCGATCGGACATGCCGAAGTCGGTCGACCGGTGCGCCGCGAAGAAACCGAGCTCCTCGAACGAGCCACGGTCGAGCAGGAGCTCGAGCCGCTCGCGGGCGAGGAGCTTCCCTGCCTCGTGGATCTTCGCGACGCGTTCTTCGCCGCCCGCCCGGAATGCCTCTTCCCGTCGCTGCTTGAGCTCGTCGAGGCGGTTCGTCACTCGGCTGCCTCCTTGCGAACTGGGTTCTCGAGCACGCCGATCCTCTCGATCTCGCACGTGATCGTCTGACCATCCTCGATGAAGACCTTCGGATCTCGATGGGCGCCGACGCCGGACGGAGTGCCCGTCGCGATCACGTCGCCCGGCTCGAGCGTTATTCCCTGGGTCACGAACTCGATGATCGCCTCCACGCCATGGATCAGGCTCGACGTGCGTGCGTCCTGCCGCACCTCACCGTCGACCGAAAGCCGGATCGAGAGGTCGCCGGGATCGGGGACTTCGTCCTTGGTGACGATCGCGGGGCCGAGCGGGCAGAACGTGTCGAAGCCCTTGGCGCGACCGTACTGCACGTCGCGCTTCTGCAACTTGCGCTCGGAGAAGTCGTTCAGGATCGTGTAGCCGGCGATGAACTGCTTCGCCCGCGAGGCTCGCACTCGCTTCGCCCGCTTGCCGATCACGATCGCGAGCTCGACCTCCGGATCGACGTGGTGGCAGAACCAGGGAACCACGATCTCGTCCCCGGGCCCGATGATCGCGGACGGTGCCTTGAGGAAGAGCATCGGTGTCTCGGGCGGCTCCTTGCCTTGCTCCTCGGCGTGCTCGCGATAGTTGAGGCCGAGGCAGATGATCTTCGAGGGCCGCGCGATGGGGGCGAGCAGCTTGACCTCCGAGAGCGGGCGGCGCGTGAGCGTCACGGCGCGTGCCTCGAGGTCCATGAGAGCCGGCATTCCGCGCGCGAGAATCCCCTCGGCTCCCGCGTCCTTCGGAAGATCGAGATCCTCGGGGGATCCTGCGTCGGCGATCATGTCGTCGATCCAGAGACCGAGCCGGGGGGCGGCCCCGTTGGCCGGATCGACCCAGCGGACGATTCTCATGCTCCTCCGAGATCCGGGCCCGGGTCGTCGACGGCCCGTCAGCGGCGGACCTTCGAGGGCAAGGCCTACGAAGCCTTCAGGCGCACGTACTTGATCTGCATGATCATCTTCTCGGGCTGTCCCATCGACGCCATGTACATGCTGAACGTGAACGTGTCCTCACCCGTGATCTCGTTCACCATTCGCCAGGTCGCGGGGCCCCAGAGGGGATCGGTATGCGCGCCCACCGTCTGGTCGCCCTTGCCGTCCGGAGCGATCGAGCCGCGGGATTCCAAGACGCCGGTGCCGTGGTCGTCGATCCAGTAGTTGAAGCACTCGCCGGACACTCGATCGTAGCCGCTGAGGCCCATGCCGTGGAACGGTTGCCCCTCACTTTCACCTTCGTACGACGCGCTCAGATAGCGGCCGCCCATGATGAGCTGGTACTCGGCGGTTCCCACGGAGGTGGAGGGCTCCGGTCCCATGTAGCTCGTGTTCTCGTACTTCCACTGGCCGACGAAGAACTCGAAGTACTCATGCTCTTCTCCCGGCATCGAGTACTTCTCCATCCACTCCATCATCATGGCATCGAGCTCGCCGGCACCCTCGTCGGCGATCACGCCGGGGGCGAGGCAAAGAGCCATCGCCGCGACGCTGACCATCAACTGCCAAACCCGCATGGGGAACTCCTTTCGTCCCTTCCTGCAATCACTTGCACCGCCCCACATCCAGAAGAATCCGGGGGCATCGTAGCAGCGGTCAGGCTGGCGAAGTACCTCTTTTCGCGAGAGCGTGGGGGACGCTCGCGGCGGTCTGGCCTCGCTGCGGGGTCCCGGATCCGGCGAGCGGCGGAATCCCCCGAGCGGCCGAGCGCATCCTTGACAGTAGGCGACGGGCTCGGATAGCGTAACCCGTTTGCCGACTATGACATGCGGGTTTGAACCGGAGAGCTCGTGGCGACGCTCGGATCGGTCAAGAACTCCACCCATTGCTTCGGGTGCGGGAAGGAGAACGAGGGCGGCCTCCAGCTGGACTTCGAGATCCGGGACGACGGCAAGCTCGAGACGCGCTTCACGCCCCGGCCGGAGCATGGCGGTTGGGAGGGCGTCTTCCACGGCGGATTGATGGCGACCCTTCTCGACGAGGCCATGATGGCGTACCTCTATCTGACCGGCACGAACGCGGCGACCGCGTCGCTGGAAGTTCGCTTCCGCGATCCCGTGCACCTCGGTGAGCGCCTCGTCGTCACGGCCTGGGAAGAGAGACGAAAGGGACGGATCGCCCTGATGACGGCCGAGGCCCGACGAAACAACGAGGTGGTCGCCTCGGGGAAGTCCCGGTGCCTCGTCATCGAGAGAGACGAGAAAGGAAGCGCAACCCGATGAAGGACGTGGTGATCCTGGACGGGGCGAGAACCCCGATGGCGGAGTGGGAAGGCGGCAAGAACGGCGCCGGCAGACCGGGCGGGGCGCTGAAATCCGTGTCCGCGATCGATCTCGGCACGCTCGCGGCCCAGGAAGCGATGCGGCGTTCGGGAGTCGAGCCGTCCGACATCGACGCCACGTTCATCGGCAATGCGCTGCAGACCTCCGGGGATGCCATCTACGGTGCGCGTCACGTCGGGCTGAAGTCGGGGGTGCCGATCGATCGACCGGCGTTGACCGTCAACCGCCTGTGCGGCTCCGGGATCCAATCGGTGATCTCCGGTGTGCACACGATCGGCTTCGGGGAGGCGTCGACCTGCCTCGTCGGGGGAATGGAAAGCATGAGCCAGGCGCCGCACGTGATCCGCGGCGCGCGCAGCGGCCTCCGGCTCGGCCAAGGGAAGCTCGAGGACTCGCTGATGGTCGCCCTTCTGGACTCGTACTGCGGCTGCTACATGGCACAGACGGCGGAGAACATCGCAGGGCAGCGCTCGATCTCGCGAGAGGCTCAGGACGAGTACGCCCTCCTCTCCCAGCAGCGGGCGGCGGCGGCGAAGGAGCGGGGGGTCTTCGCGAAGGAGATCGTTCCCGTGGAGGCGGGGAAGGGGAAACGAGCGCGTACCGTGACCGACGATGATCACATGAAGCCCGACAGCACGCCGGAGGGGCTCGCCGCTCTGCCGCCGGCGTTCGGCCGGGACGGCACGGTGACGGCGGGCAACGCGAGCGGCATCGTGGACGGAGCCGCGGCGCTCGTCATCACCGGCGAGGAAGAGGCTCGCGCGAAGGGATGGAAGGCGCGCGCGCGCATCAAGTCGTGGGCGATCACCGGAGTCGAGCCGGAGTACATGGGCATCGGGCCGGTGAGCGCCATCCGGAAGGTCTGCGAGAACGCCGGGATGGCCATTTCGGACTTGGATCTGATCGAGATCAACGAAGCGTTCTCGGCCCAATACCTGGCGGTCGAGCACGACCTCGAACTGAACCGCGAGAAGGTGAACGTGAACGGCGGCGCGATCGCTCTCGGGCATCCGTTGGCCGCGACGGGCACCCGGCTTCTCCTGACCTTGATGTACGAGCTGGAGCGGCGAGGTGGCGGGACGGGGGTCGCGTCGGCGTGCATCGGCGGCGGCCAGGGCATAGCGATGATCATCGAGACCGTGCAGTAGAATCCAGGACCCTGCGGTACCTCGACTGGGTGCCGCGGAGGACCCGGTTGCGAGAGTGGCGGAATTGGCAGACGCGCTGGATTTAGGATCCAGTGAGGAAACTCGTAGGGGTTCGAGTCCCCTCTCTCGCATCCGGGATCGGAGGAACATGAACGTCAAAGTCGATGTGAAGAAAGAGGAAGCCTGGCGGCGAGTCCTCGCGATCGAAGTTCCCGAGGACGACGTCGCGAAGGAGTACGATCGCGTCGCGCAGAAGGTCGCGAAGAGGGTGCGTCTCCCGGGTTTTCGGAAGGGCAAGGTCCCGGTGAGTCTCGTGCGGAAATCGTTCCGCAAGGAGCTCGAGCAGGAGTTCCTCGAGACGGTGATGCCCAAGGCGTTCGGTCAGGCTCTGGACGAGACCGGTCTCGATCCCGTGACCGAGCCCAAGTTCGACGACGTCTCGTTCGGCGAGGAGCGCCCGTTCTCGTTCACGGTCGGATTCGAATGCCGCCCCGACGTCGAAGTGAAGGACTACCGTGGCCTCGCGGCCGTGAAGGAAGTGCCCGAGGTCACGGACGAGCACGTCGAGTCGATGATGGAGGACTTCCGCAAGGGGCGCGCCACACTGGAAGACGTCGAACGGCCGGCGATCCGCGGGGACGTGTTGCTGCTCGACTACCAGGCGGTGGACGGCGACGGCAAGCCCATCCCGAATCGAAACGTCAAAGGGTACACGCTCGAGATGGGGGCGGATCAGGTCGTCGACGATTTCGAGAACGCATTGACCGGCGTCGAAGCGGGGGCCGTGCGCGAAGCGGAGGTCCCGTATCCGGAGGAGTACCCGGACAAGATGCTCGCCGGCTCCACGGCCCGCTACAAGATCAAGGTGAGGGCCGTGCGGGAGAAGCGCTTCCCGGAGCTGACGGACGAACTCGTGAACGAGCACACCGAACTCGCGACCGTGGAGGAGCTCCGTGAGCGCGTCCGAAAAGACCTGGGGGAACAGGCGGACCGCGCCGGGGTAGATCGTTTGGAGCGCATTCTCCTGGACCAGGTGGTCGAAGCGAACCCCTTCGACCCGCCGGAGGCACTCGTGGCGAGTTTGCTCGACGACCTGGTCGGGCGTCAGAAGCTGGAGGCGCACCAGAAGGGTGAGGACCCGGAGTCGCTGGATGCGGCGCTCATCCACGAGCAGAACCGTGAGGGAGCCGCGCGGGAGGTTCGTCGGATGCTCGTGCTCGACGCGATCGCGAAGCAGGAAGAGATCGAAGTCGACGCCAAGGAGCTTCGAGAGCGGGTCGCCTTGATGGCCGCGTTGCGCAGAACGTCACCGAAGAAGGTGATCGAAGAATTGGGCGGAGATCGCTTCCTGCGGCGCATCCGGCGGGAAATGCGGGACAAAAAGGTCCTTGCCTTTCTCGTAGAGAATGCCGAGATTAGCCAGAAGAGCGTCCCGGTGCGGGCGGGCGAGAGCCGCGAAGCGGGCTCGTGATTCGCAAACGGAGGGGATGATGGCACTGGTTCCCATGGTCGTGGAGCAGGACGGACGGGGTGAGCGCGCGTACGACATCTATTCGCGACTGCTCAAGGACCGGATCGTCTTTCTGGGCACTCCCATCGAAGACCACATTTCGAGCCTGATCATCGCCCAGTTGCTCTTCCTCGAGGCCGAGGATCCCGATCGAGACATCTTCCTTTACATCAACTCGCCGGGAGGATCGGTCACCGCTGGGCTCGCTATCTACGATACAATGCAGTACATCAAGCCCGACGTGGTCACCATCTGCATGGGGATGGCCGCGAGCATGGGGGCGGTGCTTCTGACGGCCGGGAAGAAGAGCAAGCGCTCGGCGCTCCCGAACTCCCGGATCATGATCCACCAACCCCTTGGCGGCACCCAGGGTCAGGCAGCGGACGTCGAGATCTACGCGAAGGAGATCCTCGGCACCCGAGAGCGTCTGAACCAGATTCTGGCGAATCACACGGGCAAGGACCTCGATCAGATCGAGAAAGACACCGACCGGAACTACTTCCTGTCGGCGACCGAGGCCAAGGATTACGGGCTCGTCGACGAGGTCATCGACAAGCGGCCGTAGTCGGCCGTTGATCCGCGAACTCCGGCTCCGTACATTTGAAGGGACGCCCTTGGCCGGGTCGTTCTTTAGGAGCGGATGAGTCGCTATGGAGCGCACGAGATGAAAAAAGGCATGGACTCCCCACACGCCATCAAGTGCTCGTTCTGCGGGCGTGGACAGGACGAGGTCACGAAGCTCGTATCGGGGCCGTCCGTGTACATCTGCAACGAGTGCATCAAGCTCTGTAACGACATCCTCGAAGAGGAGATGGGCCGGGAGTCGGCCACCGTCTCCGTCGAGCTGCCCAAGCCCGTCGAGATCAAGGCGTCGCTCGACGAGTACGTGATCGGGCAGGATCGTGCCAAGAAGGCGCTCTCGGTCGCGGTCTACAACCACTACAAGCGTATCAACTCCGACCTCGAGGACGATCCCACCGAGCTCGAGAAGTCGAACGTTCTCCTGATTGGCCCTACCGGCACCGGCAAGACGCTGCTCGCCGAGACACTCGCGCGGCTCCTCAAGGTTCCGTTCGCGATCGTCGACGCGACCACCCTGACGGAAGCCGGCTACGTCGGCGAAGACGTCGAGAACATTCTGGTGAAGCTGCTGCAGGCGGCGGACTTCAATCTCGCGTCCGCCGAGCGTGGCATCATCTACATCGACGAGATCGACAAGATCTCGCGCAAGAGCGACAACCCGTCGATCACCCGCGACGTCTCGGGCGAGGGCGTGCAGCAGGCGCTCCTCAAGATGCTCGAGGGGACCGTTGCGAACGTCCCGCCGCAGGGGGGGCGCAAGCATCCGCAGCAGAAGTACCTCGAGGTGAACACGCGGAACATCCTGTTCATCTGTGGAGGGGCCTTCGCGGGACTGGAGAAGGTCGTCGCGCGGCGGACCGGTCGCAAGGTCGTCGGCTTCGGCTCGGACTTGAAGGCCGGACCGAAACCGAGTGAAGCGAGCATTCTTCAGCAGGTGGAGCCTGAGGATCTTCTGAAGTACGGGCTCATCCCGGAGCTGATCGGGCGACTGCCGCTGCTCTGTACGCTGGACGAGCTCTCCGAGGATCAACTCATCGAGATTCTGACCGAGCCGAAGAACGCTCTCTGCAAGCAGTACAAGAAGTTCTTCAAGATGGAGAAGGTGGATCTCACCTTGACGGACGAGGCGCTGCGTGGCATCGCACGGATCGCGACGAAGCGCGGTACCGGAGCGCGAGGGCTCCGGTCCGTCATGGAAGGTGTCATGCTCGAGGTCATGTACGAGATCCCGTCGACCGACGACGTGGTGGAATGCGTGATCACCGAGGAAGCGGTCCTGGGAAGGAGCGACCCCATTGTCGTCCTCTCGGAAGAGCGGAAGAAAAAGGAAGCCTAGCTCCCGGTCCGCGCCGTCCCCCGACAAATCGAGGAGCAAGGCTCGGCGGAAGTCGCCGGCGGCGAAGCAGCGACCCGCGGCGAGCAAGCGGAAGACGGCGAGCAAGCGGCCCGCGGCGAGCAAGCGAACGACAGCGAAGAAGCGGTCCGCGAAGGTGCCGCGGATCTCGTTCGCGCACGGCTCAGACACTGTCCGCTTCCCGGCGGAGCTTCCGCTCCTGCCGCTGCGTGACGTGGTGATCTTTCCGGGGATGATGGTGCCGCTCCTCGTCGGGCGGCCGGCATCCGTCGCCGCGATCGAGGCGGCGATGGCCCGCGACAAGTACTTCGCGGTCGTCGCCCAGAAGGACCCGCAGGAGACGGAGCCCGATCCGGAGGATCTCCACGACGTCGGCAGCGTCGTGCGGGCGATCCAGATCCTCAAGATCCCCGACGGCACGATGAAGATTCTGGTGGAGGGGCTCTGCCGCGTCCGCGTGGAGCGGGTCGGGTGGCGGGGAGATCACCTCTCGGTGCGCATGTCGCTGGCCGAGTTCGACGTGAAGTCGAGCACCGAGATGAAGGCCCTCACGCGGCGGTGTGTGGCGAGCTTTCAGGAGTACGTGCAGCTCAACCGTCGGATTCCGGACGAGATCGTCGCGACCATCGGTAACGTGAACGATGCGCGGGGCGTCGCGCACGTGATTTCCGGACATCTCCTCGTGGATCTCGCGCAGAGGCAGGATCTGCTCGGCACGATCGACCTCAAGGAGCAGCTCGAGAAACTGGCGCGCATCCTGGATGAAGAGCTCGAGATCCTCCGGATCGAGCGCAAGATCGAGGGAGACGTCCGCACCCGCGTGTCGCGCGGGCAGAAGGAATTCTTCCTCCAGGAACAGCTCAAGGCCATTCGCAAGGAGCTCGGGGAGACCGGCAGCGACGACGACGATGGCGCGGAGCTCCTCGCGGCGATCAAGAAGTCCGGGATGCCCAAGGACGTGCGTGAGAAAGCGGTGGCCGAGGTTCAGCGGTTGAGCCGGATGAGCCCGATGTCGCCGGAAGCCTCCGTGGTGCGTGGTTACGTGGAGACGCTCACTTCGCTTCCGTGGAAGAAGCGGACTCGCGACCGCCTGGATCTCGACCGCGCGCGGGAGATTCTCGACGAGGACCACTACGGACTCGACAAGGTGAAGGATCGAATCCTGGAGTACCTCGCGGTGGTGAAGCTCGTGAAGCGTCCGCGGGGCTCGATTCTCTGCCTCGTGGGGCCACCGGGGGTGGGCAAGACGTCGCTGGGTCGCTCCGTGGCCCGGGCGCTCGGACGGAAGTTCGTGAGGGTGTCGCTCGGCGGCGTGCGCGACGAGGCGGAGATCCGGGGACACCGCCGCACTTACATCGGCTCGATGCCGGGGCGCATCATCCAAGGGATCCGGCGCGCCGGCACCAAGAACCCGGTGTTCCTGCTCGACGAAGTGGACAAGCTCTCGTCGGACTTCCGTGGTGATCCCGCGTCGGCGTTGCTCGAAGTGCTCGATCCCGAGCAGAACCGCGTGTTCAGCGATCACTATCTCGACTGCGACTTCGACCTCTCCGAAGTGCTCTTCATCACCACCGCGAACGTGCTCCCGGCGATCCCGCCGCCGCTTCGCGACCGCATGGAGATCCTGCGCCTGCCCGGTTACCTCGAGCACGAGAAGCTCGGCATCGCGAAGAAGTTCCTGCTGCCGAAGCAGCTCGCTGAGCATGGGCTCACGCCCGACGATCTCAGCGTGTCGAACGAAGTCTGGAAGATGCTCGTCACGCGGTACACCCGCGAGGCCGGTGTACGGAACCTGGAGCGCGAGATCGCGTCACTTTGCCGAAAGGTCGCCCGCCAGAAGGTGAGGGGAACGGGGCAGAAGATGCGCGTGGGCATGAAGAAGCTCGAGAGCCTGCTCGGCCCGCCGCGGTTTCCGGAGCGGCGTCTGCCCGAGGAGGACCGCGTCGGGGTGGCGTCGGGGCTCGCGTGGACGGAATACGGCGGCGATGTGCTTCCCGTGGAAGTGGCCGTGCTCGCCGGCAGCGGGAAGATCTCGCTCACGGGGCGGCTCGGCGAGGTCATGCGCGAGTCCGCGAAGACGGCGCTGACGTACGCTCGGAGCCGCGCGTCGGAGCTCGGCCTGTCGAACGATTTCGCGGATCGGATCGATCTGCACGTCCACATGCCGGAAGGTGCCATCCCGAAGGACGGGCCGAGCGCGGGCGTGTGCATCGCGACCGCGGTCATCTCGGCGCTGACCCGCGTGCCCGTCCGGCGCGACGTCGCGATGACCGGCGAAATCACGCTACTCGGGAACGTGCTGCCGATCGGCGGGCTGAACGAGAAGGTCGTCGCGGCCGCGCTCGCGGGCTACTCGCACGTGATCGTGCCGAAGGCGAACGAGCCCGACTGGCAGGAGCTCACTTCCGAGGTGAGGAAGGATCTCCGCGTGACGTTCGTCGAGCACGTGAGCGAGGCACTCCGGCACGCTCTCGTTCCGTCGCCCATCGTGTCCCGGCTGATCGAGGCGCCGAAGAGTCCCCCGCCGGGGCTCCCGGGGATCGCGCACTGAACTCGGGCTCGAGGGCCGCCTCTCCGTTGATCAAACCGGGAAGCGCGTGTTAGAAAGGGCGGGCCATTCTCGACACGGAACCGCGCCAGCCCGAGTCTCTGCCGGATGATATTCACTCTAGTAGCCCTGCTCATGTTGTCCGCCGCGGTGTCCCGGGCGGCACCCAGTGAGATGCCCGGGAGGCACGTCTCGGAGTCCCGGATCGTCCGGACCGGGCGACCCATGGACCTCGAAGCGAGAATCGACGCGTGGGTGCGCGACGCGATGCGTCTGCTCCACGAAGGGCGACCGGAAGAAGCCGACCAAGTCGCGAAGCGCTTGATCCGGGTGGCCCCGGAGGATCCCCGCGCATACCTCGTGCAGGCCCGCGTGCTACGCGAGGGTGTGTCGGACCAGAACCACGCGCGCGACAGCTTGAAGCCCCAAGTCGCCTCGATCCATTCGGTGTTGGAGCAGTGCATCGCCCTCGCTGACGAGATCCTGGACCGTGATCCCGACTCACCCCAAGGGCTTCTCTATCGAGGATGGGGGAAGATGTTCAAGGCGCAGCTTCACGCTCTCGCCTTCGAAAGCTGGAGCGNNNNGCTCTCGCCTTCGAAAGCTGGAGCGCGGGACGCACGGCCAAGTCCGGCAAGAAGGACCTCGACGAACTCCTGAAGCACGATCCGGACAACGGCGATGCCCTCATGATCCTCGGAACGTACAAGTACTTCGCGGACACGCTGCCCGCCGTCATGCGGTTTGCGAGCTTTCTGCTCCGGATTCCGGGGGGAGATCGCGAAGAGGGGCTCTCGCTCCTCGAGCGCGCGGGCCAGAGCGGCGGATACCTACGGCAAGATGCGGAGGGAATCCGGGGCTTCGCGCTCTTCGGATTCGAGGGGGCGCTCGAGAGGGCGCTCCCGATCTTCGAGGACCTCTCACGCGAGTACCCCACGAATCCGCGGTTCGTGGAGCCCATCGGTCTGCTCGCCCTTTTCTTCCCGGAGCGCCTGACGGACGACCGTGACCAGCTGGAGAACGCAATCCGCGTGGGAGACGAGAGCTCGGATTCGCGGCTTCGAAACGTCGCGGATCGTATTCGCCTCTACCTGGCGTTGATCGAGCTCCTCTCCGGGAGGATCGACGCCGCGCGCGCCAACCTCGAAGTCCTCCATCGGAACGCGCCAGCCGAGCCCGACTGGCTCCCGCCCGACATCTACCGGATCCTGGTCGACGTTCACTTGATGCTCGGCGAGACAGACCGAGCGTTGGCGCTCTACCACGAACTCGACCCCGAACGAAGCGAAGACGCGAACGTCGAGAAACCCCTGCGCTTCGTGACGAAGGAGGATGCCGGCCAGATCGCCTCGGATCCGAGTGAGGTGGAGACCCTTCGGAAGGTCGAGCCGATCGCACGGGCGCTGTACGACGGTCGGATTGCCGAGGCCGAGGACGCCCTCCACTCGCTCGGCTCGATCGACGAGCCCATCGTCTCGTTCTACCGAGGAGAGCTCTTCACGCTGCAGGGGCGCGACGCCGAGGCGATCACGGAGTACCGAAAACTGACCGAGGTCCAGCTGCCTGAGCGGTGGCGACTCTACCGGTATTTCTCCCGGATCCGTCTCGCCGAGTCCCTGGTGAGGGAGGGCGACCCCGAGAGGGCCGCGAACGTGCTCGGCGACGCGGCCGATTCCTACCCGATCCACGACCTACTCCGTCACGTGACGCAGGCCCGGAAGCGCTACTTCGAGAACTTCGACGAGTACGCTCGCGAGTCGTGACGACCCCACTGGCGCTCTCCGCCGTCGGAAGACCCTAGAGCCGAAGCAGGCCGGCGCCCACCAAGGCGTAGATGACCGAGCCGGGCAGGTAACCCAGAAGCAGCGAGAGGATTTGCGTCCGGAGCGGGATGTGGTGCGCGCCCGCGATGAGATCGGCGAATCGACCGCCGGCCCAGGGAAGCTGACGGAGAGCGACGAGAAACCACAGGTTGTCGCCGGCGTGACGCCGAAGCCAGTGAGGCAGAACGTCCATCCGGGTCTGAATGTCGAACTCGTGGTCGCCGCGGCGCCACATCAGGTACATGGCGGTGCCGCCGGCGACGCCACTGCAGAGGTTGACGACGATCGCCACCCACAGCTCGAACAGCATGCCGTTGACCACGGAGATGAACACCGCGCCGATCGGGGTCATGGACGTGATCGTCTGAATGAAGAACGCCGCCAGCGGCGCCCAGACCCCCCAGCGCGCCAGGACCTCGCGTGGGCCGCCCTCGGCCTCGACCCAGCGATTCGCGACGATCGAGAGGATGATCAGACCGGCCAGAATCCACAGAAACCGGGAAAACAGCACGCGCCGCATCCGATCCATCGCGCTACCCGCGAAAATCGAACGCCACCTTGATGGCGTTGGTTCGCTCACGACCGAAGCAGATGGCCAGCGCGGGCTCGAACTCACGCAAGGGCTTCCGGTGTGTGACCAGGGCTCCCACCTTGTCGCCCCATCCTTCGGTCAGGAGTGACAGGCCCTTGGCGAAGGTCTTCCGCGGAACGCCGTCGTGCAGGGGCTCCTGGTAACCGACGCTGCCGCGCACGCTGAGCTCCTTCATCCACAGCGGAGTCCAGTCGACCCCGGGAAGCTTGGCGACGTTGGCGACGAGATAGACGCTGCCTCGGCTCCGGGTGAAGCGCAGCGCATCGTCGACCGCCGCGCGGTTGGCCGCGCAGACCATGGAGGCGTCGAAGCCGCCGACGTGGATGCGCTTGCCCAGGATGGGCCGCATCAGACGCCCTCCGGTGATCGCGGCCAATTCGTCGAAGTATGTCGTACCGCGGGATGTGAGCACGACGTGATCGGCCCCGAGGGCTTCGGCGCAGTCCCCCTGGAACCGGTGCCGGGCCAGCACGGTCACGCGGCACGCCGGAGAGAGCGCCTTGAGAGCCGCCACGGCCAGCTGGCCGATCGTGCCGGCCCCGATGACCAGGGTGTTCTCACCGGGGGGGGGATGCGAGAGCAGAGGCGAGAGCAGCGTCGCGAACGGCTCGAGCATCAGAGCGGCCTCGTCGCCCAGCGAGTCGGGTACGGCATGCAGCTGATCCTCGTGCGCGACGAAGAACTCGCCCCAGCTTCCCCCCACGCCGCGGGTCGTCCCGATCATCATGCCCGCCGCGAGCTCGCCCTCGGTGAAGTTCTCGCAGGTCGCGACGTGGCCCGTGGCGCATTGCGGGCACACGGGTCGGATCTCGCGAACGCGGCAGGGCAGCAGGGGATTGGCCACCACGCGGTCTCCCAATGCGACCTTGGTCACGTCGCCGCCGACGGTGCTCACCTCGCCCACGTTCTCGTGCCCCACCACGAAGGGAAACGACGAGAAGGGCGACGCCGAAGGAGACACCGACAGCTTCACGAGGTTCAGGTCGCTGCCGCAGATCCCTCCCAGGCGGGTCTTGATCTTCGCCCAGCGGGATCCCGGCAGCAGTGGCTCGT
>JALGZO010000207.1 GCA_025774865.1 bacterium
AGCGCCGTTCGGTTTCGCCTGCAGTGGGACGTGTCGCTGTAGAGGGGGGTTACCGTTCCCCGCGATGATGCTAGGCTGCGCGCCATGAGGCGCATTCTCTTTCTCTCGGCCACGATCGGTCTCGTCGCCGTCAGCGACGCCGGCGCCCGCCCCAAGACCGACATCATCGTCCTCGAGAACGAGGATCGCATCACGTGCGAGATCCTGCAGCTCGTCCGTGGGAAGCTCACTGCCAAAACGGACCGACTGGGCACGGTCGAGATCGAATGGAACGGTGTCGTCGGTTTGCAGAGCGATTACTACTTCCGCGTCGAGAACCAAGTCGGGACGCGCTGGTTCGGAGCGCTGAGCATGGTGGAGGGCGGACTGCTCGAGATCGGCGGCGAGGCCGGCGTCACGACCGTCGCCCACCACGACGTCGTCGAGATCCGTGAGATCGAGCGGAGCTTCTGGTCGCAGCACGACGGATCGCTTAGCTTCGGATTCAGCTTCACGAAGGCGTCCCAGGTGGCTCAGCTCACCTTCGACTGGGCCAACCTCTGGCGGACCGAGCGCAACCTGGTCGATTCCAGAGTCAGCACGATCATTACGGACAAGGACCGCGAGGAGGAACGGACCGTCCGCGAGGACTTCTCGCTCGGATATACGCGGCTCCTGCGAGCCAAATGGACAGGCACGCTGAACACGGGCTTTCAGAAGAACGATGAGCTCTCGCTGGCGGGTCGGTTCCTCTTCAGCGCCGCCACGGGCGCGACGCCGTTGAAGAGCAACCTCAACGTCCTCCGGCTCAACATCGGACTCGCAGTCAACAGCGAACGGGCGACGACTGCGGACACCACCGCGGTGAGCATGGAAGGAGTGCTGTCCGCGGACTACTCGCTCTTCAAGTACGAGACGCCGAAGTCGGATCTCAGCACGTCGCTCGTCTTCTATCCGAGTCTGACCGAGGAGGATCGATACCGCGTCGACTTCAACTTGAAACTCCGGCACGAGCTGATCAAGGACCTCTTCGTCGACTTGAGCTACTACACGAACCTCGACAGCAACGCGCCGGGCGGGGAAGGCAAGAAATCGGACTATGGCATCGTCACATCAGTGGGGTGGTCGTACTGACGGATCGCTTCTCGGCGGAGACTACTACTTCTTCTTCTCGACGAACCCCTGCTTCAGAAGGTCCCCGATGATCACCCGGCCGAAACCGTCGATCGCTTTGTTGACATCCTTCGGGTCGACGGTCTCCGACATGGCGGCCCACTTCAGCATCTCGGTCTCGACGTCGTAGATGTTCGTCTCGACCGAGACGACGGTCCTCTCGATCGTGTACCCCGGATCGTGCACGACCGCGTACGAGGAGGCGTAGTAGGGATAGTAGCCGTAGTGGGGCCCTCCCCAGTAGCTGCCCACGTAGGTCTGACCCGGAACGTAGTCGGTTCGTTTATCCACCGAGATGAGGCGGGTGAGAAGAACGCTGTCGAACCCACGGCCCTCGACCGCCGCCTTGATCGCGTCCTCCTCGTCCTCCTGGTCCGGAGGAATGATCTCCCAGCTCGGAACGGCGTCGACGCCGAGCTCGTCGAACTGGGAAGCGATGGTGTCCTCGAATACTCGCTGCCGGGCTTGCTCCCGGAGAACGCCGATCACGAGGATCTTCTCGATCGGCCCGCCGGCGTAGCTGGGATCGACCCAGATCTGCTTGAGCTCCGTGCCGGGGCCGGCGCACCCGACCGCGGCGAGGAGGCTGAAGAGCGCGAGGGCGCGCTGGATTCTCTTGGTCACCGGTTCTCCTCCTCTTGCTTCCAGGTATCCGGGCAGGCGAGGACGCACGGTAGCACATCGGCGCCGGCTCTGTCGTGGCGCCGCTCAGTTCCCGTTGTGTCCGGGGCGGCCCCAGTGCGTCCCGAGCCGCAGGCCCGCTTCCAATCGTCGCGGCACGTAGGGATCACCGCCGGTTTCGACGAAGAGCATGCGCCACTCCCCCCGGGCGTACCACGAGAGCCCACCGGCCCAGCCGTAGCGAAGTCCGGCCTCGCCGCGGGCCCAGGACCAGTTTCCCACCGGCTCGACCGCGATCCCGGCGCGGATGTCCCGAGCCTCTTCGGGCAGCTGCGGCTCGGCTCCTTCGGAGAACGCGGCGACTCCGCGCACGCCCAGCACGCCGCGCGACAACCAACGCGTCGAGATCGGGCCAGGACTGCTCTCGATCTCGAGCAACCCACCCACGGAGACGTCGCCGAAACGGCTCGATCCGACGCCGGCCGCGACTTCGAGCGCGACGCGAACCGACGGGCGCGGGGGAAAGTGGCCGGCCTCGGCGTTCAGCAACGCGAGGCGCATCAACACGTCGACTCGTTCGCGCTCTTCGCGGGTGAAGTCGCCATTCGTGGGAAGCGGCTCGGCTCCGGCGACCGGCGGCACCGCCGGGGCGTCGACCCCCAGGACCTCGCTCACGGTTTCGAGTACGAGACGGGCGACGCGCCGGTGCGTGCGGAACGACGGGTGATGGAGATCCGGACTGAAGTACGGGGAATCCGGCGTCCCGAACGAAGGGTCCTGCGCGAGCTCGTTCGTGAGCTCGTCGACCTTCACGACCGTGTATCCCTCCTCCGCCGCGATCGTCCGGATGTTCTCGTTGTAGGCGGCGACCCGGCGCCGAATCCACTGGAGCTCCTCGGGCGTCCACGACTCGCCGCGCTCGAAGCGGTCGTCTCGATACGGAAGGAGAAACGTGGACGCCTTCGTGCCGGGAGGCAGCTCGTGCCCTTC
>JALGZO010000208.1 GCA_025774865.1 bacterium
GCTGATCCTGCGGCTGTTGCTGCTGTTCCTCCAGTCGCTGCACGGCGATCTCGAGGTTCCGGCGGGCATCCTCGTCCCCGGGATCGAGGTCGAGGCTCCCGAGGTACGCCTCGATCGCGGGCGCGAACTGCTGAGCCTCCATGAGCGTGTTGCCGTGATTGTAGAGCGCGTCGGCGGCGATGGCGGGATCCTCCGCCGCGGCGGCGGCGAGAAACGCGTCCCCGGCCTCTTCGGTCTTGCCCTCGCGCGAGAGCACGATCCCTCGGTTGAAGTCGGGAATCGGACTCCCGGGGTCCACGCGACCCGCCTCATCGTAGTGGTTGAGCGCCGCCTCCGCCTCCTCGTCCTGGGCCTTCTCGTTCCCCTTTTCCACGTTCTCGTGAAAGGGATCGAAGAACGACCAGCCCGAGAGAACGGGAGCGCTGAGCAGCACGAGCGCCAGGTGCCGCGTCCCGGAAACCGTGCTCACGCTCATGCGAATCGTCCCTCCCAGTCGCGCTTCGTGCGAACCCGATCGGGCAGCGCGAAGTCGATCAGCAAGAGCAGGAGCGCGAGCCCCAGGGGGAACTGGAAGCGCTCCTCGTACTGCGTGAACGCCCGCGACGCCACCTCGCGCTCCTCGAGCCGGGAGAGGCTCTCGTAGATCCGGTCGAGCTCGAGTTCGCCCGTCGTGGCCCGGTGGAACTCGCCTCCGGTCGTCAGGGCGATTCGCTCCAGGGTCCCGGTGTCGAGGGCGGTCATGACGATCTCGCCGCGGCGGTCCTTCTTATACCCCCCCGGCCCCCCACCGGATCCGTCGAGGGGGATCGGCTCGCCGGACTCCGAGCCCACCCCGATCGTGTAGACGCGGATTCCGCGGCGAGCGGCCTCCTCGGCCGCCTCCAGGGCGGAGCCCCCGTGGTCCTCCCCGTCGGTGACGAGGACCATCGCCTTGTACTTGTCTTCCCCCTCACCGAAGCCGGAGAGCCCCGCGTGCAGGGCCTTCCCGAGATTCGTCCCGGGGCGCGAAACGGAGTTCTCGTCCAGCACCTCCAGGAACATGCGGGCCGCCCCGTAGTCGAGGGTGAGCGGGCATTGCAGGAACGCGTCGCCGGCAAACGCCACGAGTCCGATCCGGTCGCCGTCGAGGCGGTCGAGAAACGCGGAGACCTCGCGCTTCGCCTTCCCGAGCCGCGACGGCGGGATGTCCTGCGCTCTCATTGAGAGCGACGTGTCGAGCGCGATGATCAGGTCGATCCCCCGGCGTTTCATCGTGATCTCCCGGCTCCCGACCCGCGGCCCGGCCAGGGCGAAGAGAGCCATCAGGATCGCGGCGCCCTGCACGACCGCCTTGAGTCTCCGACGTCCCGGGTCATACCCGCGCGCGAGCCTGGTCACGAGCGCGTCGTCGAGAAGTCGCCGCCGGGCTCGGTCCGCCGACCGGAACGCCCAGACGAAAAAGATCGGGAGGAGAATGGCCACCGGCCACAGAGCGTGCAAGAGCTCGGGACGTGAGAATCTCATGGCAAGACCCTCAGCCGCGTGTGCGCGAGGACGAGCTCGAGGAGGAGGAGCACGATCGCGGGGAAGGCCGCCCAACGGAAGAACTCGCGCGCCCGTTCGAACTCCTTCACCTGGAACTTCGTGCGCTCGAGCTCCAGGATCTGCGAGTAGATCTTCGCGAGCGCCTCCGCATCCGTGGCGCGAAAGTACTGGCCCCCAGTGATGTCCGCGATGATCGTCAGCGTCTCCTCGTCGATCTTCGTAAGAACGAGCGTGCCGTCCGGATTGCGTGCGAGGATCTTGCCGTACACCGGATGCCGAACGGGAATCGGGGCACCGCCCTTCTTCCCGACACCGATCGTGTATACGCGCACACCCAGAGCTTCCGCGATCTTGGCTGCCGTGGCGGGATCGATCTTGCCGGAGTTGTTTTCGCCGTCGGTGAGCAGAATGACCACCTTGCTCTGGGCGGCCGAGTCCTTGAGACGGTTCACGCTGTTCGCGAGCGCGGTCCCGATGGCGGTGCCGTCTTCGATCATCCCGATCTCCACGCGGGCGAGCAGCGTCCGCAGTACGTCGTAGTCCAGAGTGAGCGGGCATTGAGTGAACGCCTGGCCCGCGAACACGACGAGACCGACCCGGTCGTTGCGGATGAGATCGAGAAACTCCGCGACGACGCTCTTCGCGACGTGCAGCCGATTGCGCGGCTTGAAGTCCTCCGCCTGCATGGAGCCCGAGACATCCAGCGCCAGCATGATGTCGATCCCTTCCGTGCGGATCTCCTGCTCCTTCTCGACGATCTGGGGCCGCGCGAACGCCACCGTCAGTAGCACGAGCACGAGGAGGCGGGAGAGAGGGAGCAAGCGACGCGCCACGACGGTGAGGGAGGTCCCGACGCCCGCGAAGACCCCGAGCGTCGGGTAGCGGGCCCCCGGCCGCGCCCTCAGTCCCCAGCGAAGAACGAGGATCGCCGCCGCGAAGACCGGGATCAGGACGAGCAGGAAGAGCGGATCACGAAGGGTCATGGGCGGGCTCCGTCACCGGATGCGGCGGGGACGGGCGCCGGGGTCGACGGGACCTCGGGGCGCGGGATCGTGTCCTCGACGACACCGCGGACGCGGCCCTCGGATGCCCGCGCGTCCTCGGGGAACGGCTGCGCTTTCGCGAACTTCACGAGATCCGCCTCTCGAAGCACCGACAGGATGCGCGCCGACACCGCCGTCTCGACCGGCGACGCTCGCAGGAGCTCGTTCAGATCCTCCGTCGTCGATTCGAGCGCGGGAACGCCCCAGCGGTTTTCCAGGTAGCGCCGAAGTGTCTCCGAGACCTCCGTGTACTGACGGCGGAACTCGCCGTTCTGCACGTACTGTGCGGCCGCGATGCGTTCGAGCTCCTCGAACGCGATCTCCCAGGCGGGTCGACGCGGCGCCGAGGGCGCCGCCTTCTCTTCGGGCTCCTTCACGCGATTGCGGAGCCGCCTCACCAGGAAGAACGCGGCCGCCGCCACCAGTGCGAGCAGCGCGGCCGCCGCGGCCACCGGCCACCACTTGCGCGGCGGGTCGAGCGGCGGCTTGAGATCGGCCGGCTCCGGCGTCGCGGGAGCTTCACCCTCCGCCGGCGGGGCCGGAGCTGGCAGGTTCGAGCCGACTGCGACCAGGATTGGCTCCGTGGCGATCTCGTCGCTGACGTCGTCGGGGCCGCGAATCACGAACGGCACCGGTGGCACTTCGACCTCTCCCGCCTCCAGCGGAACGAGTGCGAGCTCGTACGCGCGGCCGCCCTCCCGAGGAACCTCGGTGATGCCGCGGATCCGGAACGGGGACAGATCGAGAGCCTTCGCCGGGGGCTCGACCCGCCAGCCCGGGGAGTCCCGGATCTCGATTGTCAGATTGAGACGTCCCCCCACCGGCGCCGCGAGCGTATCGAGAGCGGCGGCGACCGTCGGGCGCTCGTCCCCGAGCGCCGGCTCCTCGGCCCCCGCCGTCGCGGCGACGGCACCGAGGATCGCCGCGACGGTCCAAAGACGAGCCCTCACGTCGCTCGCTCCCGCTCGCGCCTCCGGAAGAACGAGATCAGGGCTTCCGTGTACGGACGCTCCGTCCCGACGTCGATGGAGTCGACCCGGTACTTGCGGAAGAGCCGCTGCCGGCGCCCGGCCGCCTCCCGCCGACGGCGTCGGAACGACTCTTGCGTGTTCGGATCGGCGACGTCCACGAGCCGCTCCTCGGCCGTCTCGGCGTCGACCAGGTGGACGAGCCCCACCGGTGGGATTTCATCCTCGGCGGGGTCCGTGATCGTGATCGCGATGAGATCGTGACGCTTGTTCGCCACGCGCAGCGGCATTGAATAATCCGGGGCGACGAAGTCGGAGATGAGGAACACGACCGCCTTGCGGCGCACGACCCGCGAGAGGTACTCGAGCGCCGCCCCGACGTTGGTGCCGCGACTCTTCGGCTCGAAGTACAGCATTTCCCGGATCACGCGCAGCACGTGCTTCTTGCCCTTCTTCGGTGGGATGAAGAGCTCGATCTCGTCGGTGAAGATGATCGCACCGACCTTGTCGTTGTTACGGATCGCGGAAAACGCGAGCACCGCGGCGAGCTCCGCCGCGATTTCCCCCTTCATCCGCCGTACCGTGCCGAAGTCCAGAGAGTGGGACGCGTCCACGAGAAACATCACGGTCTGGTCTCGCTCCTCGACGAACTTCTTGACGTGGGGGACGCCCGTGCGCGCGGTCACGTTCCAATCGATCGAGCGGACGTCATCGCCGGGGACATACTCCCGCACTTCGGCGAATTCCATCCCTCGCCCCTTGAACACACTCCCGTACTCCCCCGCGATCACGTCGTTCACGAGTAGCCTCGTGCGAATCTCGATCGCCTTGACGGCTTGGAGGATTTCCTTCGGGATCATGGGCGCGCAACGGGATTACGGGTATCAGGGAACCTCGACCGTGTCGAAGATGCGACGCACGACTTCTTCGGAGGTGATGTTCTCGGCCTCGGCCTCGTAAGTGAGGATGACGCGGTGGCGCAGCACATCGAGACCGAGCGCCCGTACGTCGTCGGGAGTGACATAGCCCCGGCGGCGCAGAAACGCGTGCGCCTTGGCGGTGAGCACGAGGTTGATCGACGCGCGGGGCGACGCACCGTACTCGATGAGCTCCGTGAGATCGGCAAGCCCGTAGTCGGAGGGCTTGCGGGTCGCGCTGACGATATCCACGACGTACTTTTCGACCTTCTCGTCCACGTAGACGTCGCGCACGACCTGCTGGGCTCTCAGTAGTGAGTCCGGAGTGATGATGCGCTCAGTGGGTTCCGCCGGACGTCCCGTCTGGCGGCGCAGAATCTCGAGCTCCTCCCCGCGGTCGGGGTACCCGACGATCACCTTCAGCATGAATCGATCGATCTGGGCCTCCGGCAGCGGATAGGTGCCCTCCTGCTCGATAGGATTCTGCGTCGCCATCACCAGAAACGGCTGGTCCAGCGGATAGGTCGTCTCGCCGATCGTGACCTGCCGTTCCTGCATCGCCTCGAGCAGCGCGGACTGCACTTTCGCGGGAGCTCGGTTGATCTCGTCCGCGAGAATGATGTTCGCGAAGATCGGTCCCTTCTTCGGGATGAACTCACCTCGGTTGTGATCGTAGATGAGCGTTCCGAGGAGATCAGCCGGGAGGAGATCGGGGGTGAACTGGAGCCGCTGGAACTTCGCGGCCGCGAGCGCCGCGAGCGTCGAGATCGTGAGGGTCTTCGCGAGACCGGGCACGCCCTCCAGGAGGACGTGCCCGTCCGCGAGGAGCGCGACGAGCAACCGCTCGGTCATCGCCCGTTGGCCGACGATGACCTTGCCCATTTCCGCCAGGACCTGCTCCACGAAGGCGCTTTCCTGGCGGATACGGTCGTTCAGTACTTCGATGTCCTGAGCCAGCACCTCGCCCTCGACCCTCCTGTGCGCGACTACTCGACGGCGGCATCGACCGCGGCGGCGATCGTGTTCTTCCCGTTGAGAGCGGCCAAGAAGGCCTTGTCATCCAAAAGGAGATCGATGGCGGCCTGCGCCTGCGTGTCGGCGCGAAGCTGCGCGCGATACCGACCCTCGGTGCCGTGCATCTTGGCGAGGATCTCGCGTTCGATCGCGGACACGACGTAGTCGCGATTCTTCTCGAAGTCCTTTGTCTCCTCGAAACCGATCCGCTCCGCGAGCATGTCCAGCGCGGTCAGCGTCTCCGGGTCGAACTCCGCGTCCGTCGCGACGTCGCGCAGGCGCTTGAGCTCGAACTCGGCCGCCGTTTCGTAGTCGAACTCCTGACCGTCCAGGTACTCCCGAAACTCCTGAACGATGTTCTCCCCGACCCGAAAATCGATCGGAACGTCCGGATGCTCCGCCGTGTAGTTCACCGCGAAACGGAAGAAGTGGTTGCCCTGCTCGAGCTCGACCACGTAGCGCGTGAACCGGTCGCTCTCGACGATGATGTCCGGCTCGATACCGCCCGTGACGCCCGGCTCTTCTGTTCCTTCCACGGGTGGCACTTCGTCCTCCCCGATCTCCTCGGCGTCTTCCTCGGCGTCTTCCTCGGCGTTGGCGTTCGCCAGCGCCGCGCCCTCTTCGTAGTCGCGCTGGATACAGCGCCCGGCCGGCGTGTACCACTTTGCGGTCGTCAGCTTGAGACTGGCGTCCCCGTCGAGAGGGATGAGAGTCTGAACCAGACCCTTGCCATAGGTGAGCTTGCCCATGATGACCGAACGGTTCGCGTCCTGTAGCGCTCCGGCGACGATCTCCGAGGCACTGGCCGTGCCCTCGTTCACGAGAACGACGAGCGGCACCTCGGTCGGGAGAGAGGGACGCTCCGACGCGTGGAACTCACTCCGATCGCGCCGCTGTCGGCCCTGGGTATAGGAGATGAGCTGACCCCGATCCAGGAACTTGTCCGAGACGGCCACCGCCTGCGTGAGCAGTCCTCCGTGATTCCAGCGGAGGTCGAAGACGATGCCCTCGGCGCCCTCGGCCACGAGATCCGCGAGCGCCTCTTCGACTTCCTTGCCCGAGTCCTCGCTGAACCGGACCAGCTTCACGTATCCGATGCCGTCGCGAACGATCCCGTGGTAGAGCACCGACTTGATCTCGATCAGGTCGCGGACGATCTCGAACTCGAACGGCTGGTGCTCACCCTTTCGAGCGACCGTGATGTTGACCGGTGTGCCCTTCGGGCCGCGGAGCTTCTTGGCCGCCTCCGCGGTCGTGATGCCCTTCGTCGACTCGCCCTCGATCTTGACGATGCGGTCCCCCGCCCGGAGCCCGAGTCGGAACGCCGGCGTGCCCTCGATCGGCGAGACCACCGTGAGCCAGTCGTCGCGGATGTCGATGGAGATGCCCACGCCGCCGTACCGTCCCTGCGTCTCCTCCATCAGATCGCTGTATTGCTTCTGCTCCAGGAACGCCGAGTGCGGATCCAGGGATTTCATCAACCCTTCGATGGAGGCGTAGATCAGATCCTTCGAATCGACTTCCTCGACGTACTTGTCGTAGACGTTCGCGAGGATCTGGTTGTAGGTCCGGAGGTTGTTATAGACGTTCTTCGACGCGGACGTGACCGACGCGCCCCCGACGAGCCCCAGGCCCACGAGGCAAAGAACGATGTATCGGCTGGCTGGTCTCTTCAGAGAGGGCATCGATCTCTTTTCCTTCCGTGGACGGGCGACGGGACGCTTGATAGCGGCGAGGGGAAGATCACCGCTTGTTCGGACCATCGGTCCGAGAATCCGTATTCCTTGAACCCGGAATCCCCCCAAAAGTGCCGCAGAGGGCTCCCCGCTACAACTTCCGCCTCAACTCCTTGTCGGACAACACGTTGGAAAGCCCCTATTTTCCTTCCCTCTGTCGCATCAGTTCCGCGTGATCGATGTCCTCCAGGGCACCCTTCGCGAAGAAGCTGACGAGCTCTGAGGGGCTCTCGGCGGCCTTTTGCAGCACGGAGCGGGCCTGAGGGTCTCCGAACCAGCCCAGGGCGAAGGCCGCGTCCATCTGGACGAGCTCCTCGTCCTTCTGGAGGATCTCGATCAGGTACGGGATGGCTTCGCGCCCCTGCTCCTCCAGAACGGGCGTGTCCTGCGTACGCGCCAGCGCCCGGCACGCCATGGCGCGCGTGGACGCCTCCGGGTCCTTCCGGAGGATCTCGATGACCGGGGCGATCCATCGCGGGTCGTCGATATAGCTCACCGTATGGATCGCGTACTCCCGGACCTTGACGCGGTCGTCTTTCATGAGCTCGTTCAGGGCCGGCACGCTTTCGTTCCCGATGATCCGGAGCTCGAAGAACATCCGATTCCGCATCGGGTCGTTCTCTTCCTCGATCGCGGTGACCATGGTTTCGATCGAAGTCCGGATCTTCTCCTGAACATCCTCTTCTGCCTGCGCTCGAGCGACACCCGGAGCGAGACAGACCCAGGCTCCGAGAAGGACGGAGGGGAACGCGTTCGGCATCCTCATCTTGTTCAACCCTTTGTTCAGCCTTCGAGTCTCACCGCGTCTCGGCCGGACCGCCCATCACCTGGGCCACGGTCTGCCGGACGTACCACGAAGAGTCGCTCGCGCCTCGGCGGAGGGCCTCCGTGACCTCGTCGGATTCGATCGACCACACCCGGAGGGCCCAGTAGGCGGAATCGCGGACGACCCAGGATTCGTCTCCCGTCATCGCGAGGATGAGATCGCGCGCCCGGGGGTCGTCCGACTCCCCGAGCCCCGCGACGACGACGTTCCGGACGGCCATCGCCGTATCCGCCAGGCATTCTTGCACGAGAGAGTACCCCGGATCCTCCTCCAAGAGAAAGAGCGAGATTCCGGCGTGGGCGCGCTCGAATCCGTCCTCTGATTCAGTTACTCCCCGGAGCAGATCGAGGGACCCGGAGTCGCGGATACGGCCGAGAGCCTGAACCGCGAGGATCCGGAAGTAACGGTCCTCCATCGTGTCGGGCTCCGAGCGTCCGAGGGTCTCGCGGAGAATGTCCCGAATCGGCTCGGCCGCGCGGGGCTCCTTCAGGAGGCCGAGTCCCCGGACGGCGCCGGCCCGGACGTCCCTTCGCTCGTCCGCGAGCAGCGGCAGCAGGGCATCGGCGCCAGCCGGACCGAACGCCACGATCTCCTCCACGGCGGCGTCCGCCACGAGGACGTCGTCGGCCTGCAGCCGCTGGAGAGATTCGGCGAGCCCTACGTCGTCGGCCCGGACGGGCGACCCGGCGAAGATCGTCAGAAGAAGAGCCATCCCCACGACGAGGTGACCCTTCGGAGCGTCGAGCACGAGCACTTCCCTTTTCGCGCAACTCGGATCTCGGGACAATCCCGTTCAAGCTAGCAACAGCCTCTCCGGCGGTCAATCCCCCGGGCGTCGCACCGTGAGAACGCTCAAAAGAACGCGGGGTGGGATTTCTCCCACCCCGCGCATCGTTCGCGAATCACTCGCCCGGTCGGGAGGCGAGCATCTCGGCACGCCTACCGGTAGAGGCCCTTCATCCTTCCCCAGGTCGACGGATCGACGCTGGTGGCCGTCTCGCAGACCCAGTCGATGTTGTACGCCTCCTCGAAGCCCGCGGGCGGGAAGATCGGCGGCGACTGGAACGCGATGAAGTCGTTCATCGCCATCGGCCCGTCGCACAGCAGGTCCCCGATACCGGCCCCACCGAGGAGCGCGACGTTACCGGTGACGTCCCAGTTGAACCCGGTGAAGTTCGGACGCTGCCCGGCCATGTTCGTGGCCACGCCCTCCAGGATCTTGGTGCCGTCGATAAACGTGCTCAGGTTTCCGTAGTCCGCGGCGGTGCCGTCGTCCTCGAAGATCTCGACGGACGCGTCGTCGAACTCGACGTTCAGAACCATCGGCGGAGCCTCATATGCGGCCGTCACCGTCGTGGTGATCACCACCGTGTACTGCTTGGTCTCGTCGAACGCGTACCACGGGTCGGGCTGGACGGCGTCGAGAGTAGCGTACACGATGTAGGTCTCGCCCACGTCGTACGATCCCGGGACGCCGCCGGAGTGATCCGCGTATCCCGAGAAATGACCGTGGAGAGGATCCGCCATAGCCAGAGCGGGTATCGCCAGGACCAGCGCCGCCCCGACCATGAGAGAACGAACCTTCATCTGCTTCTCCCTAGCATGAGTGGCGCGGTCAGCGATACAGAGACTTGATGTTGGCCCAGGTGTCGTCCTCCACGCCGATGATCGTCAGAAAGACATCGCCGTTGACGAAGAGGTCATACCCCTCTGGGGAAACACCCGCGATGTTCGCGCCGAACGTCCAGCCGTCCGTGGCCTTCAGCAGCGGGAAGACGTCGCCTCCCGTGAAGTTCAACGTTCCGTTGAAGCTCCCGGAAGACGTGCTGGTGTTCAGCGTCAGGTTGAACTCGGTGAAGAACCCGTCGAGATACGTCGAGATGCCATCCTGGAACGTGCCCGGCGCCGTGGCGTTCGGCGGGTTGATACCGTAGTCGTGATTCGAAGGAAGCCAGTCCACGTAGATGGTGAAGAGGCCGCCCGAGTACGCGACGAGATGCAGGTCGTCGAAGACCGTCTCGCCGAGCGAGATCAAGTCGCGAACGTAGAAGGTGTACGAGTAGTTGTCCGTGTCCCACACCAGGGGATTCTCAATGTCGTTGAGCAGCCCCACCAGGTGGAATTCGTCACCTACGTTCGAGGAGGGGAATCCTCCATCCTCCCAAGCATTCCCGGATACGTGGAGAATCTGGGTCTCTTGCCCGAAGGCAGATCCGACCATTCCCACCAGGAAACAGAAAGAAAAAACGGTAGCCTTTTTCATGCCTACCTCGCGAACGATGGTGCGTGCCAGCACGGTGAACCGATGCAAAACGAAAAGATGAAACTCCCTCGCCGTCGCGACGGATCGACCTTTCACCTCCTCGGCTCTGCGCAAACAGCCTCACCTGACTGGAGGGGGGCGCCGCCAGGGCGGTCCCGACGGTCTCCCAGAGTCAGGACGCCAGTCTAACAACTGCGACAGGACCAGTTCAACGGGTTTTGCCGATACTGGGCAAGTCTGACGCGCCTCTGGGCGCTCTCCCGACCACGGGTCCGACGGTGCTCGGTGTGGCTCTTGCTTGGGGACCATAGCCGCCCGCTACTGCACGCGAAGGAGCTTCCGGGTCCAACTCCTTCCCTGCGCGTCCATTCGGACGAAATAGACGCCCGTCGCGACCGGGAAGCCGGCGCGGTTCCGACCATCCCAGGTAATCCGGTGGGTGCCCTCGGGAAGTGTCCCGTCGTGGATCGTCGTGACCGCGCGACCCCGGAGATCAAAGACCCGCAGGACGATCTCCGTCGGACGGACAACCTCGAGCCGGATCGCGGCCTCGTCCCGGAACGGATTCGGATGGGCGCCCAGGAGACGGGTCGAGCGCGGGGCGATGGAGACCCCTTCGTCCGCGCCGGTCATCACACCGTTCGCCAGGATCGAGAGATCTCCGCTGGCTCGGTTCACGACCGCCACGTCCACCCGGCCGTCCCGGTTCCAATCGCCGCCCGCCAGTGCGTACGGCGCGAGCCCCACGGGAAAGTCCGTGCCGTCGTCGTACGATCCACCCCCGAGATTGCGGAACACGGTGATGTCCGAGCCGCCGCTGTTCGCCGCCACGAGCTCGAGGTTTCCATCTCCGGTCAGATCTGCCCCCCAGGCCTGGCGAGGCAGGTCGCTCGTCATGAGCACGATCGTTCTCCAGAATCGAGAGGTGACCGCCACCGTAGTCGGCGGTGACGAGGTCGATCCACTCGTCGCCGTTCGTGTCCCACGGGAAGATCCCGACCGGGGTCGTACCCGTACCGTAGATGCCGCCGGAGGAGAATCCGGACTCCTGGTCCCAAAGGAACACCTCGACCCGATGATTGCCGGAGTCGACGGAGATGATGTCGAGATCTCCATCGCGGTCGACGTCCGAGACGGAAATGTCGAGCGCGACCCCCACGGCGCCGATGTCGTCCACGGCCGGAAAGGTCCCGTTGCCGTCGTTCCAATAGACGTACACACCGTCGGGGTCGAGCTCCGCGACGGCGAGATCGAGGTCACCGTCCCGGTCGAAGTCGCCACCGTGGACTCCGAACGGAGCTCCGGTCGTCGCCCGGGCCGCGCCCGGCACGAGCGTCCCATCGCCGGCGTTCATCAAGAACGAGACGGAGCTGCCGACGAGATTCGCGACCGCTACGTCGGCGTAGCCGTCGCCGTCGAGATCACCGGTCCAGATCGCGATCGGTGCCGAACCGACGGCGTACGACGCGGAGACCGCGGGCAGGCCGTCGCCACCGGTCAGGAGCAGGGTCACGTCGTTCGACAGGTAGTTTGCGACGACCACGTCGCTCACCCCGTCGCCGTCGATTTCGACCGTCGCCAGATCCACCGGGTCCGTTCCCGGTAAGGGAATGGTCGTGACTCCGAAGGTCGTGGATGACACGGCGCCCTCCGCCATGAACTGGAACGCGAAACCGTCGTGCGGCACTCCTTCGCCGGATCGCACACTTCCGTTGCCGTTCACGGTCACCGTGACGATCTCACCGGGCAGGAATGGTGTCATCGGCGTGAGTGTCACCTGGTTCAGCCCCTCCAACCAGGTGACGTCGACGACGTGCGGACCCGACTGATCTCCGTCGACGCGGAAGGCGGTGGGAATCAGAGACTGCGGGTCGAGCTCGGTGTCAAACCAGAGCTGCATCGCGCCCGCCAGCGGGGCGCCGGTCGCGTTCGCCGCCGGCTCGGTCAGAACGACTTCCGGAACCGGGGCCTGCTCGTAGTAGTACGTGTCCCGCGAGATCGCGTAGCCGGCCGCGACGTCGAGGTCTCCGTCCAGGTCCCAGTCGGCCACCCCGATCGTGTGGCAGTGCGTCCCGCCGGCCTGGAGCTCGCCCTGGCTGAATGCTCCACTCCCGTCGTTCCACATGATCCGCCAGGCGTTCGGGGTGACGCCTCGGATGGGGATCGCCACGTCGAGGTCGAAATCCCCGTCGATGTCCGCCACCTGGATACCGTAGGGCAGCGTCCCGCCGACCGGGAAATGGGTCGGCGTCTCGAACGTGCCGTCGCCACGACCCTCGAGGAAGCTGATCGATCCAGGACCGGCGTTCACGGTGACCACGTCCGCATGACCATCGCCGTTGAAATCACGCACTTCCAGGAAGTTCGGACTCTCCTGGACGCCGATGAGGGGCGTCTGCACGGACAGGTTCCCCTCGCCGTCGTTGTGGAAGACGCTCACGTTCGACGAGTAACCGTTGCAGCACACGAGATCGATGTCGCCGTCCCCGTCCAGATCCGTACCGTCCACCCAGCGCGGGCTGTCGGCGCCCGGCCCCGCCGTGTAGTCCACGGGCGCCGCAAAAGAGCCGTCGCCAGAGTTCTCGAGCACGGAGAGACTGTGACCGTTGAAGTTCGCGGTCACGACGTCGAGGTCTCCGTCCGCGTCGAGGTCACCGGCGAACGCACCGTAGGGGGTCTGGCCGGTCGGGTAGGTAAGGTACGGCGCGAGGTTTCCTCCCCCCTCGTTCCGGTAGATCGCGATCTCGTCCGGCCCCGATGCGCAGCAGACGAGGTCCACCGCACCATCGTTGTCGACATCCGCCGCCACGACATGACGCGGCAGAATCGGAGACGGCAATTGTGCCCAGGAGGTGAAGCCTCCGAGACCGTCGGGCGTGAGCATCGTGAGTGAGTCCGGAACCACGTTCGAAAAGACGAGCTCGGGAAGCCGGTCACCTTGAAGATCCACTACCGTCACGTTCAGCGCGACGCTTCCGATGCTCCAGCTCTCTTCGGCGGGGACGAAGCTCGCCCCCGGCATCGGAGCGGACCATGTCGTGAACTCCAGGTTGAAGCCGTTCGACAGGGGGTCGCCCAGTAAATCGGTCACGTCCTTGGTCACGGTCACCACGATGCGCTCGCCGGAGATGAAGTTCTCGTCCGGCGTCAGCGTGATCACACGCTGGCCGGGATCCCAGGTGACGGTGGCCGGCACCGGGCCGCGGATGTGACCGGTTGCATAAACCGAACTCGATGAGATCGTGGTGGGATCCAGGCGATTCGCGAAGTGAATCTTGACCGATCGGTTCAGGCCGACGCCCACGCTCTGGTTCGAAGGATCCGTGGAAGTGACGAAGGGGGCCGCGACGGCCGGCTCCGAGATGATCGTCGACGTTACGAGCGCGCCCAGGGCAGCGACCCGCTGAGCGATCAGCCACGGGAAGGCGACTACGAAGCGACCGTGTCGGCACGGGGTGCGAGTCATGATGCGGATTCCCCCGGAGCGGGAACGACGATCCGGAAGCCGGTTCGATTCAATGCCCTGATCGGAACGCTCCGAAGTGGGCAGGCACTCCGCGAGCCCCGATGATAGAGGGCCGATGGGCGGGGTTTCAACCGAAGCCGCCACGAAATAGGCCCGGGGAGCGTTCCCCGGGCCCGAAGTGCGTTCACCCAGCCGAAGATGCGCGCCTCTCCCTAGAGATACGGGAGGATCTCGTTCATCCGCTTCTCGTCGCCCCCGCTGAGGGTCGCACCCTTGCGAAGCTGACGGATCCGTTTGGGAGACTTCTTGGTCAAAATGTGGTTCTTGAACGCCCTCTTGCGGCGAATCTTGCCACTCGCAGTTCGACGGAACCGCTTGGCCGCGCTTCGGTTGGTCTTCATCTTCGGCATGGATGTGCTCTCCTCAGAGCCGATTGTGCTGGAGCACCTTCTCACAGCACGCGGCCGCCTCGTCGGGGTCGTTGTAACGCATTCCGCACACCCGGC
>JALGZO010000209.1 GCA_025774865.1 bacterium
TGCCGGCGCCTCGCCGTCCGAGTGACGTCGAGCAGGAGCGCCCGCGTGTCGATCGATTCCCGCAACCTCGAGAAGTACCTGGGCAAGCCGATCTACGCTGACGGCCGGGCGGTGCCGGAGGCGAGGATCGGTGCCGTAACGGGCCTGGCCTGGACCGAATTGGGCGGCGTCCTGCTTCCGATCGAGGCGCTACTCATGCCAGGAGAAGGGGACGTCATGCTCACCGGTTTGCTGGGTGAGGTCATGGAGGAGTCCGTCGAGGCCGCGCTTTCGTACGTGCGCTCGCGGTCCGACGAACTGGGAATTCCCAAAGACACCTTTGCCAGCAAGGACATGCACATCCACTTTCCCGAAGGGGCGATTCCGAAGGACGGGCCCTCGGCCGGCATCGCGGTCGCGACCACGATCGCGTCGTTACTGTCGAACCGCCCGGTACGCAGCGACGTCGCGATGACCGGTGAGATCTCGCTGCAGGGCTGGGTGCTTCCCGTGGGTGGAATACGCGAGAAGGTACTCGCGGCGTATCGGGGCGGCATCAAGCGTTTGATCCTGCCCAAGGGCAACGAGAGCGACCTGGCCGAGGTGCCGGGCGAAGTGAGCGGCAAGATGCGTTTTCAATTGGTGGATCACGTCAGCGAGGTTTTCCGGATAGCTCTCGGAAAGAGTCCGGCGCGCAAGACTCGGAAAGCCAAGGCGGGAGGGAACGGGCGCCGCCGAACGCGCGCGAGCGGTTCGGGTCGGCGAAATCGATCGGCACAGTCAGTCGAGTAGTTCCTTCGGTACGGGCCCGTATCGAGGACGCCAGAGAAGAAGCCGAACGTCCGGGTCCAGCGTCACGTCGATGGCTCTTCCGGGCGTTTCGAACTCGACTCGAGTTTCACGGTTTCCGACCGCGACCAGCTCGCGCAACCGCTGTCCGTCGCGGGTCACGATCTCGACCTCGACATCCAGAGCGTACGGTTCTCCCGCCTGCCGTTGCGTCAAGACCACCTCGACGGCGGCCCCGCGATCGATCGCCCACCAGTCCAGATCGATCACCGGCGCGCCGGTCCGGTCGAGCCACTGGGAGAGAAACGCCTCGAGTGACGCGTCGTCGGGCCGGGCCTTCACGAACGCGGCGCGCACGTCTCCGAGGGAGATCTCCCGGCTTTCGAAGTCACGCGTGAATCCGCGCAAGGTGGAGAAGAAGACCTCGTCACCGACCCGGCGCCGCAGCATGTGATAGAACCAGTGCCCCTTCGAGTCCGAGAGGTTGTGATCCCAGTGGTCCTGCGCCAGTTCGGATAGCGGCTTGTCGCCGCCCTCGCGGATGATCCCGAAGTAGCCGACCGCGCACTGCCAGCCGCTGTAGCCCTCGCGGGAGTACTCGAGAAACTCGGTCGCCGCTCTTTGCCCCTCGATGGACTCGATGGCCACCACCGCGCCGTACTGCGCCAGCGACTCGGAGCAGAGCGACGCCCCGGGGCCGGTCGTGCTAACGAGGTTTCCCCACCAGCCGTGCGCGGCCTCGTGCGCGAACAGCGGGACGTTGCCTCCGTCGACGTCGAACGCGGAGGACCGCGCCATGATGAATCCTTGCTCGGAGGAAGCGTACCAATCGACGGACTCTTCAGGGAGCTCTACGATCGCGTAGCTGGGGTAGGGATACGGTCCGAAGCGCTCTTCCATCGCGGCCAGCGCGGCCGCCAGGGTCTTCGCCTGGTTCGAAGCGCTCTCCGCCTTCGGGGAAAGCAGATGAACGCCGATCTCCCGGTCGCCGAAGATCTCGTAGCCGGCCCGAAACGGGCCGGCCACCCAGGACCGCGCGACCGGAGCTTCCGTCGTCCAGGTCTCTACCGACCCGTCGGCGGACTCCGTCCGTTCGGTGCGAGCTCCGTTCGTGACGGAGCTCCAACGAGTCGGCAGGCGCAGCGTCGTGGTGCCCGGCACGTTCAGCTTCTCCGCGGCGATGGGATCCTCTCCGGCGACGATCGGGACGGGGTACCAGGCCTCGACCCATGAGGTGAGCGCGATCCCACCGCCGAACACGGCTTGCGGCGCCTCTCCGATCCGGTCCATTCCGAAATCGATCACGAGTCGGTCGCCCGCGGACAGCGGTTCATTCACACGTAGGGCGGCCAACCGAGCGTGAGCGGCATGCTCATGCGGCGTCGTCCGGTCGACCGCGGCGTCCGCGTATCCGCGCGCGCGAACTTCCCGGAACTCGAAGACGGTTTCGCGATTGTTCACAGCGAGCGTGGGACCCAGCGAAGTGGCCGCCTCCAACTTCAACCATGCGGTGCCGCTCACCGCCACGCTCTCGCCTTCATCTCCGACCGTGATGTCGAGGTCTAGCCGCTCGAGCACCCACCCCGTGCCGGCGTTGGTGGCATCGGCGGGAGAAGCGGTGGGGATCGAGGGCGTCCCGAGCAGGAGCACCGTCGCCGCAATCCAGGGCCGGAAGTCGCGGCGGGAGAGTGCCGGCCAGCCGAAGCTCATCGTTTCCTCCTCCTCCAGGCGCAAGCCCTCGTTCGTCGCAGCTACGCCATACTTCTACAACATTCCCACGGTACCGTATCCCCGAGGCACGGACGCGGCACGGTGCTCTGCGAAGTGTCGGAGGAGGAGCTTCGATGATCTCCCGGCGAATCGGACCCCCCACGATCGAGCGTCTCGCGTACGTGGCGGCGCTGTTGACTCTCCTTCACACGGCCGGGTGCGGCGGCTTACGGGTCCAGGCCGGCTGGCGTACCGAGCCCCTCCACCCGGACGGCACGATCTCGTCCTGGGCCGGAGTCGAGCCCGAGGAAGAGGATGGGCTGCAGCTCTGGGCGGTCAACGACACGGAGCACATCTACCTGCGTCTCTCGCCGGAGAATCCCCGCGGCCAGCTTCAGCTTCTTCGTGGCGTGACCGTCTGGATCGGCAATGAAGAGGAGCGCGAGCTCGGGCTTCACCTAGCCGTGCCGCGCGAGGCTTTGCCGGAGCCTCCCGCCGGTGCGATTCGCGAGATCGAGGTTCTTGCGCCGTCCGGCATGCTCCGCGAGACGCTTGCGCTTCCGGCGGACGACGGTTTCGACTTGCGCCTCGAAAGGACGGACGTCCTCTCGCTGGTGGTGCGCATTCCCCTGAACGGGACCGGCACCGATGCGCTCGCCGTCGCGGCCCGACCCGGAGACGTGATCGGATTCGGCGTCGAAACCGATGAGCTCGACGATGGGATGTTCACTCGGGGGGAGCGGGGCGGGTCTGGCGGGCCTCGTGGCGGTCCGGATGGCTCCCCGCGCGGCCGGCGCGGGGGAGGCTTCGGGCGTGGCGGACCCCAGGGTCCGGATCCCATCGACATCCGGGCGACCCTCGAACTCGCCTCGCCCGTCGACGACGTCGTTGGGAAGGGTGACAATGAGGCGTCATGAGACCATCCATTCTCGTGGTCGAGGACGATCGAAGGATCGCGGAGCTCGTGGCGAAGAACCTCGAGGCGGCCGGCTACGCGTGCCGGCAAGTACACCACAGTCGCGAGGTCGCGGCCCTCGTGGAGAGTCTGCAACCGTCGCTGATCGTTCTCGACATCATGCTTCCGGGGATCGACGGACTGGAGCTCACGCGGACGATTCGCCGAACATCGGAGATCCCGATCCTGATGCTGACGGCGCGCTCCGCCGAGAGCGACAAGATCCTGGGCTTCGAGCTCGGCGCCGACGATTACCTCACGAAGCCGTTCAGCACCCGGGAGCTCGTCGCTCGGGTTCGGGCCCTACTACGTCGCTCGTCGGGAACGGTTCGAAGCGACGCCCTGACTCGCGGCGAACTGGAGATCGACCCTGCGCGACGTGAAGTCCGCCGGAGCGGCGAGACCGTGCCTCTCACTACGCTCGAGTTCGATCTTCTTCACTTCCTGGCGCAGCATCCGGGGCGCGTGTACAGCCGCGAGGCATTGATGGAGCACGTTTGGGGAGAGAACCGGGTCGTGGACGACCGTTCGATCGACAGCCTCATCAGCCGTCTGCGAAGAAAGCTCGAGTTCGATCCGGCTCGACCCGTCTACGTGACCACCGTGTGGGGTGCGGGGTACCGGTTCTCCGAGTCTTCCTGATGGTCCCGGCGGAGGAATCCCGATGAGGCGGCTCCTTGCACCGAGTCTCTTTTGGACCTTCGCAGGTGCTTTTCTCCTCGTGCTGGTGACGGCCACGCTACTGCAGGGGCTGATCATCTTCATCGTCGTAGAGCCGATCGGGGCGCGGTTTGCGGCGGGGCGCGCGGACGACGTTGCCCGCGACGTGGCCGGGGCTCTGGGTGAGCTCGAAGAGGCGACCGAGATGGCGGTCGCCGGTGTTCTCCGTGAGCACCGGCCCGATCTTCGAAGCCTGGTCGTTGTGTTTCTTCCCGAGAACGGACCCCCGATCTTCGATCGCCCCATGCCGCCTCGGGCCTTTGCGGACATGGGTCTGGTACCCCTTCTCGGAGCGGACTCGGCGCGTGTACGAGCGTTCCCCGGTCCTCGGTCCGGTCATCGCCCGCCCCGGGAGGGGGGCCGTGGTGGGCCGCCCCGATTCGACGAGGAAGATCGACTCCGCGGGCGTTCCGAAGTTCTCGCGCGCTATCCGGTCAGCGCACGATCCGGGCTGCGAGGCGAGGTGGTGGTGACTGGGCGTCGTCACCCCTCCCGACTCTGGCCTGAGCACACGCCGCGCCCCATCCTCGTCTTCTTGCCGGTGGCGATCGCTTTGGCCGCGGCCGGCGGTCTCTTGCTGTTTCGTGTTCTTCTGCGGAGGCTGCGTGCCCTGGAGGAGCTCGCGGGACGGGTCGCC
Source organism: bacterium (assembly GCA_025774865.1). Classification (GTDB taxonomy): domain Bacteria; phylum ARS69; class ARS69; order ARS69; family ARS69; genus JALGZO01. The sequence goes on from JALGZO010000209.1 coordinate 4,791, forward strand.
CGGGGAGATCTTGCGGCACGCGTCGTTGATCCGGGAAGTGACGAGATCGGCCGGCTGGGGCGCAGCTTGAACCTCATGACCGAGAGTCTCTCGGACGCGCGGGATCGAATCGAGACCCAGGACGCGCAGAGACGCCGCCTTCTCGCGGACGTCTCGCACGAGCTCGCGACTCCGCTGACGTCCATTCGCGGCTACGCGGAGACCCTTCTGGACCCGGGCGTTCCGAAGTCCGAGAGCGAGCGGACGGAATACCTCGAAAACGTTCTCGACGAATCGAATCGAATGGATCTTCTCATCCAGGATCTCTTCGAGCTCACCCGACTCGAAGCGGGCGCAGAGCGGCTCGAGCTCGAGCGTCTGGACTGGTCCGCACTCTGCCGCCGGATCGTGGAGCGTTTCGCGGCGCGCGCGAAGGACGCGGCGATCACGATCTCGTGGCGCGGCGTCGACCGCGCTGCCTGGGTGAACGCCGACGGAAGGCGTCTCGAGCAAGTGCTGGAGAATCTGCTGTTGAACGCGCTGCGCTATGTGCCTCGAGGTGGCGTCGTGGAGGTGTCGGTGGAGGATGCCGCCGCGGGCCACGTTCTTCGGGTGGAGGACGACGGGCCCGGCATCCCCGAGGATGATCTTCCGCACGTGTTCGATCGCTTTTACCGGGCCGACCCGTCCCGGACCGATGGCGGATCGGGGCTCGGGCTCGCGATCGTCAAGGAGATCGTCGCGCGCCACGGTGGACGCATCTTTGCCGCCAACCAGGAGGGTGGTGGGGCCGCGTTCCAGGTCGAGCTGCCTGCGGTCCCGTGATCGTCGCCCCGCATTCCCCAGTCTCTGCCGAACTTCTGCCACATTCTCCGACTAGTGTGGAGGCGTCGGCAGGAACGAACGGCGAAAGGAGAAGTCATGGAAACGATGCCGGCGCGGGGTGCCCTACGCTACCGCGCCCTCGCAACGACGGCAGCTCTGGGATTCCTGGTGTTCGCAGCCACGGGCTGTCTCGACGAAAGCCGGAACCTGGATCTGGGGGCGGACCCGGCCTCGGCTGCCAACGCGAATGGAGAAGCTTGGGTCGAGGCTTGGGACTCGATCGCGCCCCCGGCCGTTCCCACGATCGACGAGCTCGAGGGCGCGCTCGGTCTCAGCGATGCGCAGGTGGCGGTCGTGGGGGATGCGCTGGAAACGTGGCGGTCCAAAATGGACGAGAAGCGCTCGGGACGCGGCCGTCGAGGAGCGGGAGACCGCGGGGATCGCCCGGGACACGGGGTGCCGGGTGGGTTTGGAGACTTCGAGCCTCCGCTACTCGGTTTTCTGGAGGCCGTGGTGCCCGTGCTCGAATCCACGCAAGTTACTGCACTCGCCGATCTTCTGGAGGAGAAGCGCGAGGACGCGCGGCCTTCGTTCGGATCGGGGGGCGGGCGGCCGCGGCGCGGAGGCCGAGGGGGCGGACCACTGGGTTTCGTCCCTCGTGACGTGGTCGCCGCGCTCGACCTGTCGGACCAGCAGCGCGACGAGCTTATCGAAGCTCTTCGCGGGAGCTTCGAGACGTTTCACGAGCTCCGGCAATCGTTCGCGGGAGGTGAGATCACGGCCGAGGAGCTTCGTGATCAGGCCAAGGAAACGCGCGAAGCTCTCGAGGAACGCGTGGCCGAGATCCTCAGCACGACCCAGTTCGATGCGCTCACGAAAGCGCTTGCGGAACATCGGGCGGAAATCGCGCAGCGCCGCCTCGACCATCTCGGGGAAGGGATCGACCGACGTGTGAGCTTCCTCGCCACCGTGCTCGAGCTCTCGGACGCGCAGAGGATCGAGGTCGAAAGCGCACTCGAGGCTTCCGTGGCCGAGCGGCGCGCGATCCTCGAAGGGCTGCGCGACGGAACGATCGAGATCGAGGAAGCCCTCTACCGCGGTTATCTGATCGCAGAGGCAGCGGCGGAAACGATTCGATCGGTCCTCACCGCGGAGCAGGCTTCGGTGTTCGACGACCTTCGTCGGCTCTTGCCGGGACACGGTCACAAGGGTGTCTAGTGGTGGCCCCCGCGCGGGCAAGGTCCCGCGCGGGGGTGTCCAGATCCAGTCCAAGATGGCGGTGATCAAAGCTCGAGAACGACGTCGGACTTCGGCTTGGAGCAGCAGATGAGAGCCCAACCTTCGTCCGGCGGGTCCAGTGGCTCCTGCCCATACTCCACCTCGCCTTGCTCCAGTGCCGAAGGCGCGGAGGTCTTCGCCGGAAAGCAAGCCATTCAAGGATTTGTGGATCTTGCTGCGTGAATCCCGAGTGCGTTGTACCGTGGCGTTTGTCGGGGGGCGATCGTATCCGGAGTCGGGCGGCGCGAGCCAGTGAAGCGCTTAAGGGATCCATGTCGCAACAATTCGACGCCATCGTCATCGGCACCGGTCAGGCCGGTCCGACGCTCACGAGCCGGCTGGCCGCCGCCGGTCTGAGAGTCGCCGTGATCGAGCGCGATCGCTTCGGCGGATCGTGCGTCAACTACGGATGTACGCCCACGAAGTCGCTCGTCGCCAGTGCGCGCGCGGCGTGGATGGCGAGACGCGCGTCCGAATACGGCGTCAGGATCGAAGGGTCGATCCACGTCGACATGGAGGCCGTCAAGGTCCGGAAGGACGCGATCGTCCGCAAGTCCACGGAGGGCCTCGAGCAGTGGCTCAAGGGAATGGACAACGTCACGGTGGTGGAGGGCGACGCCCGTTTCACCGGGTCGCGCGCAGTGGAAGTCAATGGGAAGACGGTCGAGGCCGAGAAGATCTTTCTCAATGTCGGCACTCGGGAGAGAGTGCCACCCCTTCCCGGGATTGATGAGGTCGACTCGTTGACGAGCACGACCATGATGGACGTCGACGCTCTGCCCGAGCACCTCGTGATCGTCGGGGGGAGCTACATCGGGCTCGAGTTCGGGCAGATGTATCGCCGGTTCGGGAGCGGCGTGACGATCGTCGAGATGGGTCCACGACTGATCGGGCGCGAGGATCCGGATGTTTCGGAAGCGATTCAGGACATCCTGGAGAACGAGGGGGTCGAGGTACGCACGTCGGCGGAGTGTGTGACGCTCGCGGGCCGCGACGGAGGCGTGATCGTGAGCGCCGACTGTAGTGGAGAGCGGGAGGACGTGGAGGGATCGCACGTACTGTTGGCGGTGGGGAGAATTCCGAACACGGATACCCTGGGCCTGGAGGCGGCCGGCATCGAGACGGACGAGCGCGGCTACGTCGTCGTGGATGATCAGCTGCGCACCAGCGCGCCCGGCGTATGGGCACTCGGCGACTGCAACGGCCAGGGGGCGTTCACGCACACGTCGTACAACGACTGCGAAATCGTCGCCGCCAACCTCTTGGACGACGATCCCCGGCGGGTCACGGATCGCATCCCCTGTTGCGGGCTGTTCGTCGATCCGCCGCTGGGCCGCATCGGTATGACCGAGGACCAGGCTCGGGCGACCGGGCGAAGGATTCTGATGGGCAAGCGTCCCATGACCAAGGTGGCGCGGGCCGTCGAGAAGGGGGAGCCGCACGGGTTCATGAAGGTGCTCGTCGACGCGGATAGCGAGCGCATCTTGGGGGCCGCGATCCTCGGGATCGGGGGAGACGAGGTCGTACACTCGATGCTCGACGTGATGTACGCGGACGCCCCCTACACCGTGATCTCTCGCGCGATCCACATTCACCCGACCGTGGCCGAGCTCGTGCCCACGATGCTGCAGGATCTGCGGGAGCTGGAGGCGAAGGAGGGGACCGCTTCCGTCTGACGCGGCCCACGGCAGCCGCGGCCCACGCCAGCCGCGGCCGTCGAGTGATCACGACACGCTCTCATCGCGGGCGGGTCCCGCCGGGTTCTCCGGGAAGGCCTAGAGCGCTCCACCAGAATGCGGGATTTTCAGCCTCGCCGCGAGATGGGCTCGTGGGTAGAATCCTCCGTGGTGAGTCGGTCTCGGGCGGAAGGAGCGTAGGATTCCCCGACGGCCGGAAGGCATGGTGAAGTTCGGTCGTGACCCATCTCGGGGAAATCAAGATGACGGACGCAGGGCATTGAAGCGATGAACCGGTGTGTGGCGGCGACTTCTCCCGAACGCTCGAGTCTGCGACGGGAATACGAGAAGGGGGTCATGGGTCCGGTCGGCTCGAGCTGCCCCTGCGGCGGGCGCTAGGCGCTCCGGTCCAGAGCTTTCATGAGCACGCGAAACCGATCCATCATCGTCGGAACCGGCAGCCACCTGCCGACGAGAAACGTCCGCAACGCCGACTTCCTCGGGAACGAGTTCTACAACGCGGACGGGGACCGAATCGACCGACCTACCGCGGAGATCATCCAGAAGTTCGAGGACATCACCGGCATCGCCGAGCGGCGGTGGGTCACCGACGATCTCGTGACCTCCGACATCGCTTCCCTGGCCGCCGAGGATGCGCTGCAGTCGGCCGGGATCGACCGGGAGAGTCTCGACCACGTGATCGTCGCCCACAACTTCGGGGACGTTCGCGCGGACAACCGGCGATCCGACTTCGTCCCGAGCCTTGCCGCCCGCGTGAAGGCGGGGCTGGGAATCGAGAATCCACAAGCGATCTCCTACGATATCCCGTTCGGCTGCCCGGGCTGGCTTCAGGGCCTGATCCAGGCCGACTGCTTCCTGACCGCGGGCCAAGGGAAGAGAGCTCTCGTGATCGGGGCGGAGACGCTTTCCCGCGTCTCGGATCCCCACGACCGGGACAGCATGATCTACGCGGACGGCGCCGGCGCGACGATTCTCGAAGCTGTCGCGACCGACGAGCCCGTGGGTGTCCTGTCTCACACCGCGCGCTCCGACGCGCTGAAGCACGCCGGCCTGCTGAGCATGGGCCGGTCTTACAACCCGGGATACGTCGATGATGCGTTGTTCCTCAAGATGCGCGGCCACAAGCTGTACGAGTACGCGCTGAGAACGTTGCCGCAGGTCATCCAGGACGCCCTCGAGAAGGCGGGTTTGCTCCTCGGAGACGTGAAGAAGGTGCTGCTGCACCAGGCCAACGCGAAGATGGACGAAGCGATCGTCAGCCGCCTGTGCAAGCTCTGCGGGGTCGCGACCGTGGCGCCCGAGATCGTCCCGATGACGATCTCCTGGTTGGGGAACAGCTCCGTCGCGACGCTGCCGACCCTGCTGGATCTACTGATGAAGGGAAGGCTGCCTGATCAGCAGCTGGCGGCCGGAGATCTCGTGGTGTTCGCCTCCGTCGGCGCAGGAATGAACGCGAACTCGGTGACGTACCGGATGCCCTGATCGGGCACGGTTCGCGCGGCGGCCAGAGGCTCGTCCGCTCGTGCGGAGCTAAGAGTCGTCCGCCCGCTTCAACCGGACCCAGAGGCTCTTCGGACCGGTTTCCGGAAACCCCCGCGTGAAAACCTCGAAGACCTCCGGATAGGACTCGATCACGCCGCGCACGGCGCGCCTCTCGCCTCCGTGGAGGAATCCCTCCACGGACGTCACGAGCGTCGCACCGTGGGCCACGATCTTCACGATCTCGTCCTTCACCGCAACCACGAGTTCCTCGTTCATGTCACTGCGCGGAAGCTCCTCCGGCATTTCTCGCCTCCTCTGGTGAGACGTCGCCCCGAGAAGCCGCGCACGGTGGGGCGAGAGTCCCTGATCATACTCGATTGCGACCTGCCACCGGTCGGGTCATCGAAGAATCTCCGCACGAGCCTGAAAGGGGCTATATTGACGCGTCGGCCATCGATGCGGGCGTCCCCCCGGCCAGGGGAGAACATCAAACGAGAAAGGACGTACCTGATGGGAGACAAGGGCAAGAAGGACAAGGACAAGGGTCAGAAGCAGAAGAAGAAGCGGCAGCAGGAAGAAAAGCAGAGGAAGAGCGACAAGCAGCCGAAACCGCGTTAGCGAGTGTCCGCCGAGACCGGGCTGGCGTCGGAGATGGCGGAATCACGATGTCGCGCTGCGCTGGCCAGTCCAGTCGGTCGCTCGAACATCGGCAATCCATGCCTGAGCCTGACGGCGTGCTGTTCGCATACGGCGAAGAGCAGGGCGACCGCGCGCTGACCTCGCACCACGCGAGGCGGGATGCGCTCGGACTCGGCCGCCAGGCGGTGTCCGAAAAACCGGAGTGTCGGATCCCTTGGCTGGACTCGACAGTCCGGTATACTGGCGCTCAGTAGCAGTGGCGCGAGGCAAGCTCACCGGAGCCAGGTCATGGATCCGTATCTTCCCATCCTCCTGGTCTTTGCGGTTGCTCTCATCCTCGCGGGGCTGTTTCTCGGGGTCAGCTTCTGGCTGGGCCCGCGCCGCCCGTCCCCCGAAAAAGAATCGACGTATGAGTGCGGCATCCCGCCCCGCAGCTCGACCCAGGTCCGCTTCTTCGTTCGGTTCTTCCTCGTAGCCTTGTTCTTCCTGCTGTTCGATCTCG
>JALGZO010000210.1 GCA_025774865.1 bacterium
CGGCGTGAAGCTCGCGTACGTGGACAACATCTACTTCTACAAGAAGTGAATCCGGCGGGGCACAGGGAATGAACGAACGGAAACCCACTGGAACGAACGGCCGCACGGGATCAGGCCTCCGGCCCCGCCCCCTCGCCGACGAGTTGCTCCGCCTCATCTGGCGCGCACGCCGCATCTCGAGGGCCGACATCGCACGGCAGGCCGAGGTGGCCCGCTCGACCGTTTCCGAGATCGTCACCACGTTCCTGCCGACCGGGCTCGTGGCCGAGGTGGGCGCGGGCCCATCCCGCGGCGGGCGCCGCCCCATCGTGCTGGAGTTTCAGGACGGGGCGGCGTGCATTCTGGGCGTCGAGATGGGCGCGACGCACGTCGCGGTGGCGCTGACGGATCTGCGAGGGCGGGTGATCACCTGGCGGCAGAGGCTGCACGCGGTCCGGGACGACCCCGACGGCACGGGCGCCCTGATCGCGAAGCTCTGCGACGAGTGCCTGGCCGCGAAGCCCGGCGCGGAGACCCGTCTCGTCGGGATAGGAATTGCCGTGCCGTGCCCGGTCGACCCGGAGCGGCCGAACCACCTTTCGGAAGTCGTGCTCCCCGCCTGGAAGGGACACAGCGGACTCGAAGACCGGCTGGCCCGGTTCGACACGCCGCTCTTCGTGGACAACGACGCGAATCTCGGCGCGCTGGCCGAGCAATGGTGGGGCGTGGGACGCGGCGTGGACGACTTCGCCTACATCAAAGTCGCGACCGGGGTGGGATCGGGACACGTCATCAACGGCCGCATCTACCGGGGCGCCGCCGGGGTTGCCGGCGAGGTCGGTCACCTCACGGTCGTTCCCGGGGGCCGTCCGTGCATCTGCGGCCTCCGCGGCTGCCTCGCGACCGTCGTCGGCGCGGCCGCCCTCGTCGATCGCACTCTCGAGCTGCGCGAGGAGTTTCCGGAGAGCACTCTCGCCACCGCCGCCCCGGACATCGACGCGATCGAGGACGCCGCGCTGGCCGGCGACCGGCTCGCATTGCGGGTGGCGCGGGAGGCGGCGGAACACCTCGGCGTCGCGGTCGCCGAGATGCTGAATTTGCTGAACCCGTCGCTCATCATCCTCGGCGGCGGCCTCGCGCGCCTCGGGGAGCTGCTCCTCGACCCGCTCCGCGAGACGGTCGAGGGACGGACGCTCCTGACCTCCCTGGCCGCGGCCGAGATCCGCACGAGCGATCTCGGTCCACGCTCGGTGGCCATCGGGGCGGCGACGCGCGTGCTGGAGGCGGCTCTCGAGAACCCTTCCCTCTTCCCGAGCTCGGCGGACCAGGCGCAATCGGCATGAGACGCTACCTCGCTCCGACTTTGCTCCTCCCCTTCCTGCTGGGCCTCGGGCGCTGCGGCGAGGATCCTTCGGAGGTCCGCATCATCTGGGAGGACCAGTTCGACGGGCCGGCCGGGCAACTTCCGGACTCCACGAAATGGCAGTTCGACGTGGGCACGGGCTGGGGCAACGCGCAGCTGGAGTACGACACCGACCGCGCGGTGAACGTCTCGCTGGACGGCAACGGCAACCTCGCGATCCGCGCCCTCGAGGAACAGTATCTGGGCAGTGCGTACACCTCAGGCCGGATCAACACGGCGGGAACGTTCGAGCGGGCTCGCGGTCGATTCGAGGCTCGGGTCAAGCTGCCGGTCGGCCAGGGGATCTGGCCCGCCTTCTGGCTGCTCGGCGGCAATTTCGACGCCGTCGGTTGGCCCGCGTGTGGCGAGATCGACATCCTGGAGTACCGCGGTCAAGAGCCGAACATCGTGCACGGCAGCATCCACGGTCCGGGGTACTCCGGCGGCGGCGCCGTCACCGGGCGCTTCGATCTCGGAGCGGCCTTCGACGACGACTTCCACGTGTTCGCAGTGGATTGGGACAGCGATCGGATCACCTGGATCGTGGACGATACCCGCTACCAGACCATGACGCCGAACGATCTCCCGCCGAACAGCCGCTGGGTCTTCGACCACCCCTTCTTCATCATCCTCAATGTCGCTGTCGGCGGTCACTTCGTCGGGCCGCCGAACGACGAAACCACGTTTCCGCAGACCATGCTCGTCGACTGGGTCCGGGTCTACGGGACCGAACCGTAGGCGGTCGCGTGCGGTTCTCGGTCCGGCTCGCGGTACCCATCATCTTGCTCGCCGCCGCCTCCTGCACCAGCCCCGGAAGCCGGGTACCCGACGGAGTGCTCGTCGTTTCGCAGGAACAGACGGCTTCCTGGATCCGAAACTTCAACCCGCTCACCACGGCGACGGCTGCCCGTTGGCCGACCCTCGCCGGCATCTACGAACCGCTCTACGTGTTCAACAGTGCGAAGTCGGAGTTCGTGCCCTGGCTCGCCGTTTCCCACGAGTGGCGCGACGAGAACCTGACGCTCCGAATGACCACGCGTGACAACGTGCTCTGGTCGGACGGTCAAGCGTTCACCGGACACGATGTGGCGTTCACGTTCCGCCTTCTGCGAGACATGCCGGCGATGGACCGCAACGGTGTCTGGGGCTTCCTGGCCGATGTGCGCGCGCTCGACGAGCGAATCGTGGACTTTCGCTTCCAGCGCGTCTTCATTCCGGGCCTCGACGACGTCGTCGCGCAGCCGATCGTACCGAAGCACATCTGGAGCGAGATCGAGGACCCGATCGGTTTCACGAACGAGAATCCCGTCGCCACCGGGCCCTTCACGGAAGTTCGTCTCTTCCGGAACCAGGTCTTCGAGCTCGGACGCAACCC
>JALGZO010000211.1 GCA_025774865.1 bacterium
ACCCGGGCTCCAAGAGGACTTTCCGGCCGCGATGGATCGGTTCGCGCCGCGCGATATCCGCTACAAGCACGACGACACCTGGCACGACGGCAACGGCCACTCGCACGTCCGGGCAAGTACGATCGGACCCTCTCTGACGGTGCCGGCGGCCGCCGGGAAGCTCGTGCTCGGCACGTGGCAGCAGATCGTGTTGATCGATTTCGACAACCGCCCGCGTGAGCGGCAAATCGTCGTGACGATCGTCGGTGACTAGCTGAGGGCCGAGTGTGCTCGGACCTCGAAACGGCTAGCTGGCAGTGAGAAATACTAGAAGCACTCCCGCACCGGGCGTACGCGAGTTGACGCCGTAGCGGGCGTACTCCAGTTGACGCCGCTCGGAGTTCTGGCCCCGGCGGTCTTCGTGATCCTGCTCGTGGGCATCCTGGCCGCGCAGCTGTTTCTGGTCGATCAACAACGCCGACACGCTCGACACTTGACGAGCCTCGTGCAGGAGCAGCGCGTTCGAGGAAGGTTCACGGCGGAGCGGCTGCAGCACCTGATGGCCGAGTACGAGAACGCGCTCGATGTCGTGGGCGATCCGGGTCGGAAGCAAACCCTCGACCAAGAGTACTCTCTCTATCGAAGACGGCAGGAGAGCGCCATCTTCCATCTGGAGAAGATCTCCGCCGACCTCGACCGGGCCCGGCGGGAAGAGCCCCCGACCGCTACCGTGGCCCACCAGGTCCTCGACTACTTCGCCAATCAACAGGCGGTGCGTTAGTGCTTCCGCGCGAAGCGTTCCTCTGGGGGTTCGTGGGGAGCATCGGCATCGAAGTGGTAGTCGCGTACCAGGCGATCAGCACGAATCAGGGTCGCCTCCCGGTTCGCTTCAAGCGAATCCCGTACATCGTGGTCCGGCTTCTTCTCGGCATGATGGCCGGGGGTCTTGCGGTTGCATACCAGACTCAGGGTCCGCTGCTCGCAGTACACGTGGGCGCGGCCACCCCGCTCATTCTGCAGACCTTCGCGCGAGTCATCCCGGGCGGGAGAATCTTGAGTCCGGAGGAGCGGGACGGCCGCACGCCGCGAGGAACGGGGTAGGGACACACTCACTCGTCGTGTCGACGAGCCTCCACGAGCGGACCGTCCTCGCCATTCACGATCCTCAAGCTGATCGGGTGACAACACACCCGGCAATCCTCCACGTACTCCTGCCGCTCTTCCAGGCAGTCGACGGCCACCTCGATGATCTTCCCGCAGTACGGGCACTCGATTCGAACGTTCTCGAGAGGATTCACGGAAGCGCAGCGACCTCGGCTCAGCTGCTGGAGGTCGTCGCGACGCTCGCGGCCATGATCGCGACCACCGCGGCCTGGGCCGCCTCGACGGCGTCGCCCGCGGCCTTCCCCGCCACTTCCCCCTCGACGATCTCGCGAATCCGCCGCTTCCTCTCCTTCAACTTCTTCTTCTCGAAGACCATCTTCAGCAGGTCCGTCCGATGGGCGAGCGAAACGGCGATGACCGTGCTGGGCTCGATCTCGTTCGTGTCCGTGAAGATCGCTCGCCGCAGGTCCTCCACGAGCTCCCGTTCCGGTAGTGGATCGGCTTCCGGATAGACCTTCGTGGGGAAGATTCCGAGGATCTTCCCCTCTTCGGCGCGAAGAACCCCGCGTTCGATGAGCCGCTCGGCGACTCGATGCTTGAGGCGCTTGATCCGCGAGAAGCGGGCGACCCAGGATTGCGGCGTGGCCTTCCGTTTCGCGTCGACGATTCTCTCGAGACACTCGTCGAGGAGAGGGTCGCCGATGGGTGTCGCCGAAACGGCCTCGACGATCTTCTTCCGCTTCGGTGTCGTGACGCGCACGCGCTCCAGGAGCAGTAGCTCCGCCAGGATCGCGCCGCCGATGGCGTACGGATGATTGCTCTCGAACGCGACGGTACCTTTCTCGTCGCGGAGAGCGAGCAACATCATCTTTTCGTAAAGGGAGAGTGGGCGCATTTCCGATCCTCCTTCTCCGTCGTACGCCAGAGCCGAGGACCTCGCCTACTGCCGCCCTCGCCGCCGGCGTCGCGACCCGGAGCGGTCCCGCGGTGAGCTCGAGCGGGCCTGCTCGCTCTTCTTCTTCTCCTCCTGGATCGGAGGCAGGTCGGGCGGTGCGTGCAGAGAGTTCTGATAGTACTCGTCGAGCAACATCGCGATGACCGCACGCTCATCTTCGCTCTCCCAGAGCCCCTGGGCGAGCGGCATCATGCGCTGCATCCGCTCGACGACGAGCCGGTCGAGGTGCCGGAGCTTCGCTTCCAGGAGGGCCGTGACCCTCTGTCCCACGACGTTCTGGACTTCCTCGTCCGTGGGTAGATCGCGCTGCACGAAGTCGATCCCGTATTTCCGGGCCACGCTCTTGAGCGCGAGCTTCTCCAGGCGGTCGACGAGCGAGATCGCCTCTCCACTCGCGCCCGCCCGCCCGGTGCGCCCCGTCCGATGAATGTACGACTCCGGATCCTCCGGAAAGTCGTAGACCAGGACGTGAGAGAGACTGGCGATGTCGATGCCGCGGCCGGCGAGATCGGTGGACACGAGGAATCGGAGCTGCCTCTGGTACGCGCGTGCGAGCACCTTCTCCCGATCCTTCTGTGAAAGGTCTGCGGTGAGCTGCTCGGCGTCGTATCCGAATCGCTTCAGGACGATGGAGACGTAGCGCGTCGTTGCTTTCGTGTTGCAGAAGATGATGGCCGACTCGGGGTTCTCGATCTCGATGATCCGTACGAGCG
>JALGZO010000212.1 GCA_025774865.1 bacterium
GAAGAAGAGGATGGCCCTCGTCAGATAGAGGACTCCCTGAGGCGAAGGCCTGCCCGGCCGATTGCCCCACTTTCTTGACGCCGCCGGCCTGAGGTGTGTCAGCATTGGGAACAACAACGGCCCGCCGGGCAGAGTTCGAACTCATCCCGTTGGGGTCCTACTCGCCGAATTTCACGGCCTACGCGGCCAGCAGAAGCGTTTCTCGCAGCCCGCCTACGTCTGGAAGCAGCCCGGCAAAGTTCGAACTAGCTCCCGTTGGGGACGCCAACCTTGTTTCACCCCCCTGAAGTGCCCCTAACTCTTTGACAAATGAAGTGGTTACGGGCGTTCGAAGTTGCAAGCCGTCGAACGCGACGCCCTCGGGAAACATCGAATCGGCGTGGGGTGCAAGCTCGGGAGAAGTATGCGACCCCCACGGCCTCCCCTGGAATACTGTCACGGAGGAAGTCGTTGGCGTCCCCTATTAGGAGGTGGATCGATGCCTCGCTCACGAGCCTCTTCTTCCTTCCCACGGGCCCTCCGACCTCGCGATCTCTTCCGGCTCGCCGCCACGATCGGCCTCGGGGGCGGGATTCCTCCCCCGGCTGCGCTCGCTGCGCTCGACGAGTTCGAGAACTGGAGCGTCGTCGCTCGCGAGCTCGACGACGAAAACGGACTCGACGATCTCCAGCGGTCATTCGCCCCGTGGGAAGACTGGCAGTGGCGCGACTACCGCAACGGTGCCCGCGTCGGAATGGGCTGCGCCACCACGGAAGTCTGGGAGCTGAATCTCCAGACGAAGATCCATCACGCACTCGCGAAGCGGGCCGAGGTCACATTCGACCACGTTCAGCAGGAGGAGCTCGGCGAGTCGGTGGTATTGAGCGAGTTCGGCGGTTCGTGGTGGACGGCCGGGGGAATCTGGATGGGCGCGTTCTATCGTCCGTCGTTCGCGAAGGAGCTGCACTCAGCCGGTCTGTTCCTCGGCTACCGCGAGAGCTGGGAGCGCAGGTTCCGTCTGCGACTCGGCTTCGAGGATGCGCTCAACAACTTCTGGGATCGAAGGACGAGGTACATCGTCGACAAGAGTCGCCGCGTCTACCAGAAACGTCCGCTCGAGTGGGAGCTCGCGGGCCGTTGGCGGCGGCCCGGTCTCGGACAGCTGGCGTTACGCGCCGTGTGGCTCTCCGAGTATCGCCGCAGCGTCACTCCCGCGCCGTCCGAGATTCTCTCGGCGAGTGTCCGGACCTCGGAAGGCTGGCTCGTGTTTGCCGACGTCGTCACGGAGTCGGGAAACCGAGGGAGCGCCGGACTGCGCACCCGAGTGAAAGGCACGAACCGCCGCGACGTCGTTTCATCAGTGGTGGATCACGCCCGCCTTCGGGACGCCTACGTGCGTCCGTGGCTAGACCTCGCCGTATCGAGACGATGGCGGGTACGCGGTATCGCCCAGGCCCGCTGGTCAGGCGAGCGCCACCATGACGGCACTCGGGACCACGTTCTCGAGACGCGCCACCTCGGCGGGATGGGTACCGTCGTCTGGTCGGCGTTCGGGTTCCTTGACGTCGAGACGGGATTCGGCGTCGATCGGGTCCACGTGGATCAAGACGCGGCGCCCGAGTTCGAGGTCGTCACGCACGGCACGCGGACGGAGTGGCGTGCCATTCTCTCGGTGGACATCCACGTCGAGGGCGCCCGTCTCGTGTTGACCGAGACGTTCGAGGGCAACCGGGAGGGGCACCAGACCTACGGATTTCACGACAAGGGGTTCGCGCGGCTCGTCATCGAGTTCTGACGGTCCGCTTTCGTGCCCCGGCTCATTGAGCAATTGCTGTGGAGCGGGATTGTCACTCGGCCCAGCTGCTCCCGAAGTCGTGCAGGTTCTGTAACGTGCATCCGGAATTCTCCCTCTGGGCGGATCGTGAGTTTTGCGGGCTGTCCGTCTCGATAGTCCCGTATCACGCCGCTCGGCGCTCGCAGTGGTGATGTAGATCACCGCTCGTGTCCCTGCAACCGGCCGGGCGGCACCGCTCAGCTCCTCGTGCCCCTGGAACCGGCCGGGCGGCGGCGATCCCGTAACCTCAAACCAGGTCAGCGATACGAGCTTTCGGGACCGAGTGCGTCCAGCGAAGGCTAGCGACTCACCCCTGACTGCAGATCCCCTCTCTCAGGAGCGGATGGGGAGTTGCCGTTAATCGAACTGAGGGAATGAAAGGCAAATCCTATGTTTGCTGACAAGAGCGGGATCATCACCCCGGACACCGCCAAGGAGCGGCCCAGGAGGGGCGCGCGATCGCGGTTGGCCCGGGCCGTCCCGCCCGTTTCCCTGGGGGAGTCGTCATGACGGACGCAGCGCACAAGGTGCTGACCGGGTTCGCGCGGTTAACGTACTCCGACCAGCACGCGGTGATGGAAGCGATGAACCGGTTCCTGGCGGGGACTTCTGCCGAACAGTCGCGCTTGCTAAAGGAGTATGAGGAGAGCGTCATGGGTCCGGTGGGCTCCAGCTGTCCCTGCTGCGCGGCCGCTCGGAAGTCAGAAGCGTCAACGTAGCAGGACGGTTTGCGACAGGTTGACGGTAGGGAATCCCTGGGGAAGCTGAGGCGCGCCCTACACAGGGCCACTCGGCCGAACTCGCGCCCTGGAACCGGCCGGGCGGCGAGGGGCTAGCTGAGGTTCGTTGCGGATGCAAGACGCAGTGGGTTAGGAAACGGGGTCAAGACCGAGTCAATCCCATTCTCAGTTGAAATATCGAACGGCCA
>JALGZO010000213.1 GCA_025774865.1 bacterium
CGTCGATCCCCGGCATGGAGAAGGGAGGCCGAGGCGCGCGCCGCCGGTTCGCTCGCTACGCTCGTGACGGCCGAGTGGCCGACCACTTCTTCGGCGAGATCCTCTCGGCGCTCCGGGATCGAGGGCGGCTCGAACGTACCGTAGTCGCGGTAGTCGCGGACCACGGCGAGGAGTTCCTGGATCACGGTGAGATGGGGCACGGGGTGTCGATGTGGACGGAGACGCTGCGCGTGCCGTTCGTCCTTCGAGCGCCGGGGCTGGTGCCCGGAGTTCATCGGGGGCGCGTGAGTCTCCTCGACGTCGTACCGACGCTCGTCGATCTCGCCGGCATCGAAGCGCCGACGGGTTTCGAGGGGCGCAGCCTCGTGGGGGAGCTCGAGGACGGCGGCACACGGTTTTCGAGCCGACCGGTCTTCGCGCACCTCTTCACGCAACCCGTCCGGCTCGATCGGGACTTGATGGCGGAGCGTACGTTCACGGGTGACCTCGCGGTTTTGCAAGACCAATGGAAGCTCGTAGTGCGAGACTACGGAGGGCATGCGGACGGGGGGGCATCGCTCTTCGATCTTCGAAACGATCCCGGCGAGCGCCACGACGTGGCCAACCTGCATCCCGAGAGGGTGGCGGAGATGATCGAGCTCGCTCGCGCGTGGTATCGGACGGTTCGTTCCGACCGCCCCGTCGGGGACGAAGTGCTCGAGATACAACCCGAAGCTCTCGAGCAGCTCCGGGCCCTCGGCTACCTGGACTGACCCATGGAATCGATACTCCGACCTGCCCCCGATTCCGGCCCCTGGCCCTTCCGGCCGTGGATGTGCGCAGAACGGGGCGGTCGCCCCGAGTCGTACCACGAGGGCATCCTCGTCGTGGTGGACGATCACGGTAACGTCCGGGCTCGATGGGGGGATCCCGCGTGGCCGGCCTACTTGAGGTCGAGTCTCAAGATGGTTCAGGCGCTGCCGCTCGTGGAGTCGGGGGCCGCCGATGAGTTCCGGCTGACCCCCCGTCACCTCGCGGTCACATGTGCGTCACACAGCGGCGAGCTTTCTCACGTGACGGCGATCGGCGAGATTCTCGAGCGAGCTGGCCTCGATCCGTCGTTCCTCCGGTGTGGAGCCCACGAGCCGCTCGACCGGACGAGCCGCAACGACCTCGTGCGGTGCGGCGAGGTGCCGCGCCCCATCCACAACAACTGCTCGGGGAAGCACGCCGGCATGCTCGCGACGTGTTCGCACCTCGGTCTCGATCCGCTGACTTACCAGAGCCCTGATCATCCCCTGCAGCGGGAGATCGCGAGCGTGCTCGGGGAGCTCACCGACCTCGGCCCCGACGGCATCGAGCACGCGATCGACGGGTGCGGCGTCCCGACGTTTCGCGTGCCGCTCGCCAGCTTCGCCCTGGCGCTGGCCCGGTTCGCCAGCGGGCGCGGCCCCGCGCGCGAGCATCGCGCGGCGGCGCAACGGCTGTTCGACGCCATGTTCCGCCACGCGGACCTGGTCGCCGGCACGGCTCGGGTCTGCACCGAGCTCGCGCGGGCCGCGAACCGACCCGTGATCGCGAAGGGTGGCGCCGAGGGCCTCTACGGAGTCGCCTGGCGGGAGGAGTCCGGGCAAGGGGTCGCTCTCGTCGCGAAGGCGGCGGCCGGAGACGAACGCGGCCGGGACTTCGCGGTCACGGAGGCGATGCGACAGCTGGGACTACTGGACGCGAAGGGGCTCGAACGGATGCGCCCGTTCCACTCGGCTCCCCTCCGCAACCACGCGGGCACCGAGGTGGGCCGCCTGGTCGCGCTGTTCAATCTGAACGGTGCGGGGGGCTAGCTTCGGTGAAGGGTCGGGACTCCGGGGTCGCTCTCGCTCCGTAGCTGCGCTCCTCGTCGAATATGCAAGCCCCAGGAAGGGGACTGCGGTGCGCCATGCGGCTCGAGAGCGACCCCGGAGTCCCGACCCTTCACCGACCACCCACGTCAGCGCAGCAGCTGCACCGTCGTGGTGGCGCGTCCGCCCACGCCCCTCGCTTGCACGAAGTAAGCGCCAGCCGGCAGTAACCGCCCTTCCCCGTCGCGCCCGTCCCACCGAAGGTTCCCGCTCTCGGGAGCGTCCGCCTCCCACAGACGTCGCACCCGGCGGCCGTCCACCGAGAAGACGTCCACTTCGATCGCCCCGTCGAGTCCGCTCATCTGGAGGCTCGTGCCGGCGAAGGCCGGCACCGGATTCGGCGCCGCGATGAGCCGCGCCCCGACCGAGCCGAGAGGAACGACCTGCACGTCCACCGGCGGCGGATCACCGTTGTAGAAGACATAGAGCGTGTCCGCGAACTCGTCGACGACCGAAAAGTCGAGATCGCCGTCCATGTCGAGATCGTGGAGCCAGGGGTAGGAGCCGGTGTCGTCCACGAGCAGGGTCGCTTGCAACACCAACTGACCGGTTCCGTCGTTCGTGAAGACCTGCGCGTTCCCCGACTGGAAGTTCGAAGCGGTCGCGTCGATGTCGCCGTCTCCGTCCACGTCGGCGCAGAATACGCCGATGGGGAAGAACCCGGTGACCGCGACCAGCTTCGTGGGGAAGTTCCCGGCACCGTCGTTCACCAGGACGTGGATCTTGTCATTGAACGACGTCACCGAAATGACGTCGAGATCGCCATCACCGTCCATGTCGGCGCGGTCCATGTCCCACGGGCCGTCTCCGATTCGAAAGCGGCCGGTGGTGGTAAACGTACCGTCGCCGTCGTTGCGCATCACGGTGAGGCTGTCCGCCGTCTGGCAAGCGACGGCGATGTCGAGATGACCGTCGCCGTCGAAGTCCCCCGTCCGGATCGCGAACGGCTGACGTTGCACGTCGCTGTACGGGACTCCGGCGCCGAACCCGCCGTTGCCCTGGTTGTAGAAGAGAAAGACCTGGTCCGTGTTGCTCGACGTCGCGCAGAGATCGATGTCGTTGTCCCCGTCGAAGTCGCCGCCGTGCACCTGGCGGGTCGTCGCGCCGGCAGAATGCTGGATGCTCGGGGCGAACGTGCCATCGCCGTGGTTCAGGCTGACCGACATCGTACTGGAGCCGATGTCGGCGGTGGCCAGGTCGATGTCGCCGTCGTTGTCAAAGTCCTCCCCGAACACGGACGACGGGACGTTGCCGACCCCGTAGTCGGTGTGGCTCGTGAAGAATCCGCGGCCGTTGTCGTTCAGAAAGACCGAGAAGTCGTTCGTCCCTTCGTTCGGGGCGACCACATCCGGGTGACCGTCGTTGTCGACATCGCCGCCGTAGATGAAGTACGGCACGTCCGACGCCCCGTAGGCGAATGGAGTGCTCCAAGCGAGCGCGGCCGGGGCGGCCTCGATCGTGAAGCCGAAGTAGTGTCCGCCCGGGAGACCACTGCCGCCCGCCGTCTGCACGTCGCTGCGCAAGTTCACGTGAACGAGCTCACCCGGCAGCCAGTCGGTCGTGGCGTCGAAGAAGAGCGTGTTTCCGAGCACGCTCACCGCGCCCGTGGCCGGGCCCGACATCGTTCCGAACACCCGAAACGCGGCGGCGGGTGGGACTACCGGCGGAGCGTCGAAGGTGACGGAGATCTGCATGAGACTCTCCGACACGTTCCGCTCGTACGGAGCGGGGGAGGTCGACACGACTTCCAGGGCGGCGGCGGGCGTTGCGGCCGCGAGGGCCGCGAACGGGAGCGCGATCACGAGCACGAGCGGTCGGGTCATCGACTCTCTCCTCCGCTTCTGAACACACCGGGAGGCCGCGGCCTCTCCGCCTTCTTCCGGCGCTGATTCTCGGGGGGCTTCCCAGCTTAACCGCATCGGGGCTCCCCGTTTGAAGAAATCGCGCCGTGGCCGGTAGGCGGGACCCGTGCTAGGCTGCGCGCGGTCTCGTCCCGAGGGTTGCCGCATGTCCGACGTCGTGACTTCTCTTCTTCACGACAACCATACGAAGATCTTTCTCCTCGTTCTCGACGGGTTGGGCGGCTTGCCCGATCCGCGGTCACGGCAGACGGAGCTGGAGACGGCGAAGACGCCGACCCTGGATCGCTGGGCCTCGGAGGGAGCGACCGGCCTGGTTGATCCGGTGGGGCGCGGGATCACCCCCGGAAGCGGCCCCGCCCACCTCGCCCTTTTCGGCTACGACCCCATCTCGGAGAACGTCGGGCGCGGCGTCCTCTCCGCGCTGGGCGCCGGTCTGGAGATGACCTCCCGCGACGTGGCCGCCCGAATCAACTTCGCCACTCGCGACGAAAACGGGGAGATCGTCGACCGGCGCGCCGGCCGGATCGCCTCGGAGGAAGGACGGCGGGTGGCGGAGTTGCTCGCGAGCGGTGTGAAGATCGACGGGGTCGAACTGACGGTGCGTGCGGAGAAGGAACACCGGGCCGTCGTGGTGTTCCGCGCGGACGGCCTCGGCGGTGACGTGTCCGACACCGACCCGCAGGTCACGGGACTGCCGCCGCTCGAAGTACGGCCTTTGACCGACGACGCCGGAGCGAGTCGTATGGCGGAGGTCGCGAACGAGTTCATCCGACAGGCCCGCGGGATCTTGAAGAACGAGAAGGAGGCCAACGAGGTGCTGCTCCGGGGCTTCGCGGGATGGGATCCACCGCCGAGCTTTCGCGAGCGTTTCGGACTCCGTGCCGCAGCCGTCGCCATGTACCCGATGTACCGTGGACTCGCGACTCTGGTCGGCATGCGGGTGTTTCCCGAGATGCCGTCGATCGAGGCCGAGTTCGACGCATTGCCGGAAGCCCTCGCGGACGCCGATTTCGTGTATCTCCACGTGAAGCAGACCGATAGCGCCGGCGAGGACGGCGACTTCGGCCGCAAGGTGTCGATTCTCGAGACCGTCGACGGGTTGCTGCCGCGCGTGGAGGAGGCCGGTGCGGATCTCGTCATCGTGACCGGTGACCACTCGACGCCGGCCCTCATGAAGTCACACTCCTGGCACCCGGTTCCGATCCTCTTCCGGGGCGGTACCACCTACCGCGACGAGACCGAATCATTCGGTGAGACCGCGGCTCGCCGCGGCGCGCTCGGTCGATTCCCGTCTCGGGAGATCATGCCGCAGGCGCTCGCCGCGGTCGGTCGACTCAACCGCTTCGGAGCGTAAGGGCGTCGTGCGTGACGCCCCGGGCACGCTCGGGCTCTTGGGACGCGGTGTCGCGTCGGGATTGCTCCTCGGTGGCGCGTTCCCTCCCTTCAACTTGTGGATCTTGGCGCTCGTCGGCCTCGTGCCGTTGCTGGCCGGCCTCGAGGATCTCGCGACGGCCAACCGCGCCCGGGGGCTCTCGGCCTGGGCCGGCTCCGCGTTTGCGGCCGGCTGGGCCGCCGGTCTCACGTACTTCGTCCTTCTCCTCTGGTGGATCGTCCTCCTCGACGCCCCCTCGCTCACGATTCCCTGGGTCCGCTATCCGGGCACGTTCGCGATCGCCGGCTGGCTCGGGCTCTTCCCCGGTCTCTTCGCGCTGGCGTACGCGTGGATCCGGGCCCGCACCGGCGCCCCCGCCTGGCTTGCGGCCCCCGCGCTCTGGACCGCCGCCGACGGACTGCGGGGTTGGGGAGAGCTCGGTTTCCCCTGGGGCCATCTCGGCTACTCGCAGATCTCGTTTCCGGCCGCCCTCCAGATGGCGTCGGTGGCGGGGGTCTTCGGCCTGACCGCCTGGGCGGTGGCGATGAACTCGCTCTCGCTCGAAGCTCTCCGCACGCGGGGACGGCTCCGTCTCGTCGCGGCTGCGGTCCTCGTCTTCGCGGTTCCCGTAATGCTCGGCGCAGTGCGGCTGGCGCGGGCCCCGGAGCTACCCACCCAGCGGATTGCGCTCGTCCAACCGAACGTGCCCAACGTCGACAAGTGGAAGCCGGCGCTCCGATCGAGACACTTCGAGAATCTCGCGGAGCTCAGCCGGCAGGGCGTCGCCGCGGGCGCGGAGCTCGTCCTTTGGCCTGAGACGGCCGCGCCTTGTTACCTCCGACGGGACCGGCGGTGGCGCCCGTGGGTGGAGGAGCTCGCGAGCGATCTCGGCGTGCCGATCTTCACGGGCTACCCCGACTACCAGGTCGTGAAAGACGGGGGAGACCCGCGCACGACGTTCACGAACTCCGCCGCCCTCGTCACGCCGGCCGACGGGTTCGTCGCGAGCATGGACAAGATCGAGCTCGTGCCGTTCGGAGAGCGCGTGCCGTTCTCTCAGTACTTTTCCGTACTCGCGCGCGTCGACTTCGGGGAAGCGGACTTCGTGCCCGGAGCGGCCCCCGTCATCTTCGATCTCGGCGAATGGAAGTTCGGGAACCTGGTGTGCTTCGAAGCGATCTTTCCGCGACTCACGCGCCGCTACGCGAACGAGGGGGCGGACATTCTCGTCAACATCACGAACGACTCCTGGTTCGGTGCGGGCTCGGGAGCGCGGCAACATGCGGACATGGCGATCATGCGCTGCGTCGAGACCGGTTGTGGCATGGCCCGGTGTGCGAACTCGGGAATCTCGCTCGCCGCCGATCCCTGGGGTCGGACCTTCGGGGAGACGTCGCTGTTCGAGCGCGAAGTCTCCGTCGTAGACGTGCCCCGGCGCTCGAGCCGGACGGTTTACCTCCGGCTCGGAAACTGGGTGTTGGCGGGGTCGGTGATGGTGTCGATCTCATTGCTGGTGGCCGCCTTCTTCCGCCGGTCCGGTGGGCGTGCTCCGTCATTCACGCCGCGCGAATCGGCGGGGTGAGGTAAGATCGAAGATCGCTCGAACGGAGCTCGGTCATGGCCCATCCGAATCGCTGGACGACGAACGACTCCCGGGAGCTTTACCGCGTCGACGCCTGGGGCGGCGGTTTCTTTCGCGTGAGCGCGCAGGGGACGGTGGACGTGGCGCCGTCCGGTCCCGAGGGCCCCTCGCTCGATCTCTACGAGTTGGTCCAGGAGCTCCGGCGCCGCGACCTCGGCCCGCCGCTGCTCCTCCGGTTCCCGGGCATCATCCAGGCCCGGGTGGAGGCGCTGGTCACCGCGTTCGACCGGGCCATCGCCGACGAGGGGTATCACGGTCGGTACCATGCGATCTATCCCATCAAAGTGAACCAGCAGCGCCGCGTCGTGGAGACGCTGCTCGATCTGGATGACCGCCATTCCCTCGGTCTGGAGGCCGGATCCAAGCCGGAGCTTCTCGCCGCGCTGGCCCTCGCTGATCAATCCGACTCGCTGCTCGTGCTGAACGGCTACAAGGATGCGGAATTCGTGGAGACGGCGCTGCTCGCGACAAAGCTCGGTCGCAACGCCATCCTCGTCGTCGATCGTTTCGGCGACCTCGAGATCATTCTGAAGGTGGCCGACCGATTGGGAATCTCGCCCCGCATCGGCGTGCGCGCGAAGCTGGACGCGACAGCCGAAGGGCGGTGGACCGAAACGAGCGGGCGTGGCTCGAAGTTCGGGCTGGATCCCGAGGAGCTCGTCAGACTCGTCGACGTTCTCGAGGAGCGCGACATGCTCGCGGCGCTGAAGCTGTTGCATTTCCACGTGGGTAGTCAGATCAGCGCGATCCGTGGGCTGAAGGATGCGGTGCAGGAGGCGGCTCGCGTCTACGTGGAGCTGTATCAGCTCGGCGCCCCGCTCGAGTTTCTGGACGTGGGCGGTGGGCTCGGCGTCGACTACGACGGCTCACAATCCACGAAACACTCTTCCATGAACTACGACCTTCAGGAGTACGCGAACAACGTCGTGTTTCACGTGCGCGAGATGTGCGACGAGAAGAACGTGCCCCACCCCGACATCGTGAGCGAGTCGGGTCGAGCTCTCGCCGCGCACCATTCGGTGCTCGTGCTCAACGTGCCGGACCTGGACGAAGGTCTCACGGGATCGGAGCCGGCCCCGGTGTCGTCGAAGGAGCATCGTGTCTTCCACTCGCTGTACGAGACGTGGCAGTCCGTGACGGAAGCGAACGTTCAAGAGTGCTGGCACGACGCGAACTTCGCGCGGGAGGAGGCGATCGATCTCTTCGCGCACAGTGTTCTCACTCTCCGACAGCGGGCCCGCGCTGACGCCCTGTACCGAGCGTGCTGCTCTCGGATTCTCTCCGTCGCTCGCGGCATGGAACAAGTTCCCGAGGAGCTCCGTGGGCTGGAGCGTCGGTTCTGCGACACGTATTTCGGGAACTTCTCGGTCTTCCAGTCGGCCCCCGACCACTGGGCGGTCGACCACGTGTTCCCCGTGATGCCGATCCACCGCCTCGACGAGGAGCCGACCCGGCGCGGGATCCTCGCCGACCTCACGTGCGACTCCGACGGGCAGATGGACCGGTTCATCGGCGAATCCGAGGACAAGACCGTGCTCGAGTTGCATCCGACCGACGGGAAGCCCTATTACCTGGCGGTGTTCTTGCTGGGGGCCTACCAGGAGATTCTCGGCGATTTGCACAACCTCTTCGGTGACACGAGCGCGGTGCACGTCTCGCTCGACCCCGACGGTTACGCGGCGCTGGACGATATCGTCGCGAACGATTCCGTGAGCGACGTTCTCGGATACGTCGGGTTCGATCGCCGAGACCTGATGCGGAGAATGCGTCGGGCCGCGGAACGGGCGGTTCGCGAAGGCAATCTGAGTGTGGAGGAATCCGCGCTGTTCCTGCGCGATTACGAGAACGGACTCTCGGGCACGACATATCTGGAGGAGGATCCGGCGGACTCGAGGGAGGTGGAGGCGGTCGCCGTTCCGGCTTCCGGCCGGGCGCCCGAACGGGCGCCGGTCGGGGATTGAAGCGCCGAGAGGAGTCGCCGATGAGGGAGGGTCGTCTTCGGCCGCGCGGGCTGCTCGTGCTCGCGGCCGGGCTCGGAGCCGCCGGGTTCGCTCCTCCCGCGACGGCCGGGGGCGATCGCCCGAACCCTTCGATCGTCCTCATCGTGATCGACACCGCTCGCGCCGATCACTTCGAGTCTTACGGGTACGACCGTCCCACGAGCCCTCACTTCCGCGAGTTCGTCGAGGACGCAGTCCTGTTCGAACGCGCGTATTCCACTTCGGCCTGGACCGTCCCCGCCCACGCGTCGCTCTTCACGGGCCTGTACCCCGCCACGCACCGGGCGACGCAAGAAACCCAGTACCTCCACGACCGCTGGGACACGCTCGCCGAGCTCCTCGGCGAAGAGGGGTTCGAGACCGCATGCTTCTCCAACAACCCGTGGGTCTCGACTCGCGGCAACCTCGTGCAGGGGTTCGACGTCGTCAGGGATCTGTGGCGGCGCCCGAACTGGCTTTCCAAGCGCGACGAAGACACGAGCGGCCTTCCGCACCCCACGAACGAAGCGGTGTTCGAGTGGCTCGACGGCCGGGACGCGGCCAGGCCTTTCTTCCTCTTCATCAACTACATCGAGCCGCACTGGCGGTACGAGGCCCCGGAGCGCTATCAGCGCGCGTTTCTCCCGGCCGGCACGGAAGTGACCGAGGACAGTCCCGCGTTGTTTCCGATGCCACGGTGGTACCTGAAGCCGGAGAAGATCGACCGCACGTTCCTGCCGATCCGAACTGCGCTGTACGACGCCGAGATCGCGTTCGCCGACGTGGTGCTCGACGACCTGCTCGGGGGCCTGGAGGAGCGAGGCGTTCTGGACGGCTGCGCCACCATCGTCACCTCCGACCACGGTGAGAATCTCGGCGACCACGAGCAGATCGGACACGCGTTCACTCTCTACGACAGCACGATCCGCGTGCCGCTCGCGATCCGCTGGCCGGTGGCGGAGGGCGCGGGAACCTCGCGCGAGGATCCGGTCCAGCTCACGGATCTCTTCGTTACGATCGCCGGACTCGCCACCGTACCCGTCGGCGACGAACGTGTGCTCGGACACGACCTGCGCGCCGGCCCGGTGCCGCCCGATCGCGCGGTGCTGGCGGAATACTACTACCCGAAGCAGGTGCTCGATTTCTTCCCTCCGATCGCCGACACCGAGGAAGCGATCGCTCCGTTTCTGCGGCGCGTAAGGTCGCTCCAGGTCGGCACCGACAAGTTCATCTGGGGCAGCGACGGTCGCCACGAGCTCTTCGACGTCAGCGCGGATCCGAACGAGCTCGCAAACCGGATCTCTAAGGACGAAGATCGCGCCCGCGCGCTCGAAGCGACGCTCACGGAGCTCGTCGCGCGAGTCGCGGAGGAGGCCCCGGACCCGGAGTCGGTGCCGGAGCTGGACGAAGAAGCGAGGGAGAAGCTCCGGTCCCTCGGCTACACCCGGTAGGAACCATGATTGACGATCTCGCTCCCCCGCGCGCGCGGATTCTCGTCGGGGGTCTCGTGGTCGGGGCACTCGCGCTACGCCTGGGCGTGATGTGGCTCGTCGCTCCCTCGCCACCGATCGCCGACGAAGCGGAGTATCTCTACCGCTCCACGTCGCTGGCCGCCGGAAGGGAAGTGATCGGTCCCGAGATCCGGCCCCCCGGCAGCATCTGGTACTACGTGGCGTTCCACCGCCTGCTGGATCCCGGGATGGACGCGGTACGTCTTGCAAACGTGCTCGCCGGCGTGGTCGGCATCGCTCTGGTGTACCTGCTCGGGTCCCGCCTGTTCGATCGCCGCGCCGGGGTCGTGGCGGCGGCGGTCGCGGCGGTCTACCCGAACCTCGTCTTCTACAGCGTGTCGGCCTGGAACGAAACCCTCTATGTGGCGCTGACACTGGGCGGGCTCCTCCTCCTGACTCGCAGGTTGCCGTGGGCCGTCGCCGCGGCGGGCCTTCTGTGGGGGCTCGCGGCGTTGACCCGAGAGGTCGGGGTTCTGCTGCTGGTGGTCGGTACCGGGTGGCTGGCGTGGCCGAGCCGGGAAACACGACGATGGACATCGGCGGCGGTCTTCCTCGCGGTCTTTCTCGCGACGCTGCTCCCGTGGACGATCCGATTGAACCGGGTGGATGCGCCGTTCGCGCTCGTCGCCCGAACCACCTATCTCAATCTCTTTCTCGGAAATGCGCCGCGCGACCCGGAGGGCACGGGCGACGCGGGCCGCCCGGCGGGATCGGTCTTTCGCCGCCAGCGCGAGTACCTGTCGTTCGGGACGACGCCGGCCGAGCGGGAAGAGGTGGCGAAGAGACTGGCGACCGAAGCGATCGAAGATCGGCTTCCGGCCTGGCCATTCGAGAAGACCGTCGAGATGCTCCCGAACTTGCTGACTCCGAACTCGCTC
>JALGZO010000214.1 GCA_025774865.1 bacterium
TCGGGCCGCTGGTAGTAGCGCGCGGGGGCCGTCTGCGTCCGCAGGATCGCCTCCTCGCTCCCCGCCACGCGGCTGCCCAGCACGTTCAGGGCCAGGTAGTACTCGCGCTCGCCCATGTAGTGGAAGAAGTCCGCTCCGCCGGCGTACGCCGACTCGTGCAGGAAGTCGACTTCGGCGTCGTCGATCTTTCGATTGACCGCGGTCAGCATGCCGCCGAGGCGCGTGTCACCCTTTCGATAGTCCTTCTGGAGGCGGCCGACGAGGTAGTTCGACAACGGCTCGGCCGTCACGTCGCGACGATCTCCGTCCAGCTCGACCTGCGCCAGCTCCCTCGCCGTCACGCTCTCCAGAACACCGATCGACAGCCCATCCTGCCTCTTGCCCGTCAGCTTCAGCGCCCCGATGATCGACGTGTTCTCCGGCTGATCCACGTAGCCGTCCTCGTACCAGTCGGCCCGATACTGCGGACGGCGGCCTATCCGCCGCGAGTAGAAGAGACGATCCGTCGTGTGCGTGCCGAAGGCCACGGAGGGCGCGATCCGAAACTCGAAGATGTTCGCCCCTTCGATGAAGAACGGGCGCTTCTCGTCGAAGAAGGTTTCGAACGCGGTCAGGTTGACCTCCGAGGGATCAGCCTCCACCTGACCGAAGTCGGGGTTGACCGTGAGGTCGAGCGTGAGATCCGACGTCACCCCGATCTTCCCGTCGAGTCCTCCCGTGACCTTGCCGGAGCTCCCGTCGGCGAAGGGGTCGCCCTCCACCGCCTCCGAGCGCTCCCCCTGGGCCAGCGCGTACGGCAGGAGCTCGACTTGCCGCTGCGCCTCGATTCCGCGGATCCCGTGCAGCTCCCCGAACTTGCTGACCCAGCCGTCTTCGTCCTTGGGTATGGGCTGCCAGACGGAGCGTTCCTCGTACCGGTAGAGCCGTCGATGTACCTGGATACCCCAGATGTGCTCGTCCTGCTGACCGTAGCGAAGCTGGCTCAGGGGGATGCGAAACTCGACGGTCCAGCCCTGATCGTCGATGCGCGACTCGTTCTCCCACACGGGATCCCAGTTGCCGTCCCAGTCGTCGCCATCCTCGGAGATGAACTCGTCGCCTTGGGTTCCCGAGACACTCGCCGTGAAGGAGAAGGCGGTGCGATGGTCGTGGTAGCTGTCGATGTTGATCTCGACCCAGTCGCCCGGGAAGTCGTCGCGCCGGCCGAGAATGCTCGAGACCTTCTCCGGCTCGGGGTCGAACGCGCGGAACGCGACGTAGAGATTAGCTTCGTCGTAGAGGATCTTGAAGTTCGTTTCCGCGGTTGGCGGCTCGCCCTCGGCGGGATCGCGCTGGATGAAGTCTCCCGCCCACTCGACGCGATCCCAGACGTCTTCGTCGATCCGGCCGTCGATTCTGGGCGCCGTGGGGGTCCGTTCGGTCAGGTAGGTACGCCGCTCAGCCGCTCCCTCGGTCGCCGCCAGAGCGATCGCCAGCATCGCGAGCATCGCGGCCCGGCCGCTCCGCGCGGAATTGCTCACTCGACTCTCTCCCGACCGTCGTCCTAGCTTGGACGCCATCGTACGCCAGAACGTTCAATCGGGGGAGGCGGCCTCCCAGCGGGTCGACGCCGTAGTATCCTGCCCGGTGAGTCCGAACCTGGCGAGGTCAGGACGCACCCTCGCCCGGCCTCCTGCCGCTCGGAGCCAACGCCATGCCGCATGTCTTCGAAACGGCACCGACCGGCCGCGCCAAGTGCCGCGGCTGCGGCGAGGCGATCGCCAAGGGCGATCTACGCTTCGGCGAGCGGCTTCCGAATCCCTACGGCGAAGGCGAGATGACGCTCTGGTTCCATCCCGAGTGCGGAATGTACAAGCGCCCCGAGCCGTTCCTCGAGGCCCTGTCGGAAGCCGACGAGCCCATCGAGGACGCGGACCGCTGGAAGCGTCTCGCCCGGACCGGAATCGAGCATCGGCGCCTGCCGCGTCTCCACGGGGCGGAACGCTCCCCTTCGGGGCGCGCGCGATGCCGATCGTGCCGAGAGCCGATCCCGAAAGACAGCTGGCGAATCTCGCTCGTCTACTACCAGGAAGGTCGATTCGAGCCGGCCGGCTTCATCCACGCGGCCTGTGCACGAGAGTACTTCGAAACGACGGACGTGGTGGACCGCGTCTCGCACTTCGCGCAGCTGACCGACGACCAGCTGGACGAGATTCGCCGCGAGCTCACCGGCGGCGGTTAGTTCACCCGAATCACTCGGCGTCGTCGAGCCAGCCGGCGTGCGAAGCCCTCCAGTTCGGATGGTTCGCCCGATATTCCTCCGCCGCCCGCACCGCGTCGTCGCCTTGAAGAACGCTCTGAACCGCGGATCGGAATGCGAAAGCGCACAACATGTTGGAATAGGCGTCCGTCGGCGTGAAGTAGAATCCCGTTTCGCCGCCCAACGCGGCCGACCAGCCCGCGAGTTGCTCGCCATCGGTGAACTCGATCCAGACCTCCCGGTCTGACAGGCTCCTCGTCTGGAACTCCTTGACCTCTTCGTGGTCCGGATCGCCCTTCACCGTCTTGATGAAGAAGACGGCCTTGAGATCCTTCGTCTCGATTCGTAGGTCTTTCTCATCCGGCTGGCGTACGTGGAAGAAGGTGCATGAGGGCGTGAAGTCGGCGGTCCATCCCTTCGTGACCCGGCCGTCCACGTGACGCGCGGCTACGAGCTTTCCAACAATCGACATCAGAAGCCTCCCGACTCGGGGTACGCTAGGAATTATCGGACCGGGCCGAATCCGCTTTAGCGAGCCCCTCCTGGCCTCCCGCGCAGCACCGCAAAAGTCGGTGCCCACAACCACCGATAGGCGGATGGAACCTCGGGAGGTGACGGATGATCGGGAACGGAAGGATCGGTGTGGCCGCCAGCGTGGCGGCATTGGGGTACTTCGCGGCCTGCTCCTCGTCCACGCTCGTGCAAGTGCCGCCGCGGATGGATTTGACGAAGTACGGCGCCATCGGGATGATCGAGTTCGGCTCGGGCGAGAAGGAGCTCGGACAGCAGGCGAGCCAGGAGTTCCTCACCGCCCTCCAGGCGGCCCAACCCGGCGTCCCGGTGCTGGAGCTGGGAGACGAGGCCCGCGTCCTCCAGTCGATCGGCGCCGACGCTCTCGACCCGGAGACGATGCGGTCCATCGGTGAGAAGTACAAGGTGGACGCGGTGATCTTCGGCGTCTTGGACGCGAAGGCCGTGAAACCGAAGCTGACGATGAGCTCCACGATCGAGTCCTTGAGCGCGAGCGCGGAGATCGAGGGAAATCTCAGCGCGAAGATGTTCGAAGCCCGTACCGGCGCCACCGTCTGGAGCAGCGTCGCCCGCGACCGGGCGACGGTCGCGGCGCTGACCGTGTCCGGGGAGGGGCTGTCCGGCCTCGGAGCCGACCACCCCGACGACGCGCACGGGCGGCTCGTGACCGGTCTCGTCTCCTTGGCCACGTCGGACTTTCGTCCGACTTACGTGCGCCGGAAGGACTGACCAGTCGACCGAAGACGCGACCCGTCACTCGACCGCGCCGGCCGAGCCTGAGAAATAATCGTCGATCTGGGCGATGGTTGCGAAGTCATGCGCTTCGTCGCGGGCCCACTCCAAGAAAGTCGCGCGCCGGAAGTCGCGGGTGCGGTATGCTCTTGTCAGCGACCCGCCCCGGTTGGGAAGAGCAGCCATGCTCAAGAGAACTCTCCTCCGGACCTTCACCGTAGCTCTCCTGTCCATCATGCTGCTGACGACCGGTGCCGCCGCGAAGAGCGTCGTTCCGGATGCGGTCGACAGGGACAGTGATGTTCCGCTGTACCTGCAACTCATGGCGTACGTGTCACAGCTCTTGACTGCGGGCGAGGAAGTGCCGAAGTCACTGATCAACAAGATCCAGCAATACTACAAGCAGGGTAAATAGCGCTCG
Source organism: bacterium (assembly GCA_025774865.1). GTDB lineage: Bacteria > ARS69 > ARS69 > ARS69 > ARS69 > JALGZO01. The sequence continues at coordinate 3,924 of JALGZO010000214.1, forward strand.
CCGGGAGCCCCCGGCCAAGCCGAAGAGCGACCCGACGGCCTCGTGCCGCCGGGTCGTTTCTGTTTCTTCGCAGCCGTTTGGCGAGTCAGCGGGGCGAAGAGCTTCCCTTACGAGGGCGTCGTAGAGTAGACTGCTTGGCCGTTCCTCGAGTCGGACGAGATCCGGAAGCCACACCTCGGGGCCACCTCGAGACCGTCGACGCAACTGGCCGGAAAGCTCACCGTGATTGACCTGATCCAGAGCCGCGAGGCGATGCTCGCCGAGATCGGGGCCACCGAGACCGCGTTCACCAACCGCATCGAGGACCCCCACGATCCAGCGTTCCTCCACCTGGACCAGACGTCCGTCGCCGTTTGCCGTCCCTGGGAGGAGATCCTGTCCCGGCTCCGAGTGCCCCTCGCCCGGCGCTTCGCGGATGTACCTCCGGAGCGGTTCATCCGGGACATTGAACGACCTCTGAAGATGGGACTCGGCAACGCGTTCAAGCGAGGCAACCAGCACGATCGGGACAAGCGGATCTCGGTGGAGGCCGTCGTCACCGAGACGGGCGCGCTGATCGCGATCTCGAACGACGGGCCGGGCTTCGACGTCGAGGACACGCTGCGCCGGTTCCGCGCCAGCGAGAGCTACTTCACGAACAAGGGAGGCGGCTTCAAGGCCTTCGAGCGGGCGGGATCGGTGGTCAGCTACGCCGACGGCGGCCGCACGCTGCTCATTCGGTTTCTGCGGGGATCGGAGTCGCCGGACCCGGGGCTCGCGCTCGCCGAGGACTACATGGCGAGCGTCTTCAGTAAGCTCGGAATGCTCAGGAAGCACGGACATACGCTGGAGTCCTGCCAGGTCGACGTGCTGGATCGAGCCGTGCCCGGCCGACCGGAGTTGAGGTACGCCCTCCAGATTCGCGAGAGCGGGATTGAGCTGCCAAAGATGATTCTCATCGGGAGACTCCTGTCGGAGTCTGCGGCCCGCCGCGAGCACTGGGTTGCCAGACAGCTCTACAAGGGCTCCTTCAAGGCCGGGGACGGCCTCCTCGTTCCGAAACCCCTGGAGGTGTTCGACCGTCACCCCCGGCTGATGCTGTACCGGTTCGACCCCGGCCATGATCTGCGCGAGCACCTCGAAGCGCTCCGCGACCCCGAGCCGGTGGCCGAGGCAATGAGGGCGGTGGCGTTGGGGCTTCGCGCCCTGCACCGGAGCGGGATCTCCGTCGACTTCGACGAGATACCGCGCCGCGCGCGCGGCCGGCGTAAGAGAACCCAGGAGGGAATCGTCGCCGCGCTGTCCGACGTTCTTCCGGACCGGGTCCCCCGCGCGCGGCGATTCTTCGAGGCCCTCGAGCAGCGGGCCGCGCGGGTCGACGAGCCTGCCGAGCCGGTGCCGATCCACGGCTCGTTCGGCGGGGAATGCATCCGGCGGGCCGAGGATCGTCGGGGCGCCGAGCGGCTCTACGTCTACCGGTTCGACGAGTGCCGGCGCTCTCACCCCGGCTTCGATGTCGGTGGACTGATCGCGGACCTCTCGCGGTGGGAGAGCGAGTCGACGGCGAGGAGCGATCTCTTTCGCGCTGCCCGCGACGTCTTTCTGAAGAGCTACTTCGCCGGAGACTCCCCCGAGTGGCTCGAGGCACTTCCGTTCTTCACCTCCCGCGCGAATCTCGACCGCCTCGGGCAAGCTCTCGAACGTCGCCGCGAAGGGGCCGTTTCCGAGATCGATACGCTGCTGGGGCAGTGCGAACGGAGTCTGGAGGAGCCGGCCGGCACGCACCTCGATCTGCGCAAAGAAAGGACACCAACGCACGAATAGCTCCCAATGCCGCCGGAAGCTGCCTTTTCTCCACGATGCGCTCTCGGCATCTCCTTCCGGATCGCCGCCGCCCACCCCGGACGCCAATCGCGTGTGCTAGACTTGATGCTCCCGTAGTGCAGATGGATGCGCCAGCCCCGGCCGGAGCCTCACATGCCGACTCGCCGCCGGGTCTCGCCGTGGCCGTTCCTCCTCCCCGCCGCAGCCTTTTCGCTTCTTGCGCTGGCTCATGCCGCTTCGGCCGCTCAGCTCGACGTCCCGGGCGATGCGGCCACCATTCAGGCCGCAATCGACCTCGCCGCCGGCGGTGACGTCGTGGAGATCGCGAACGGGATCTGGACCGGTCCCGGCAACCGAGACGTCGTCGTCGCGAAGAGCATCGTGATCCGTTCGGCGTCCGGGGATCCCGATCTCTGCGTCGTGGACTGCCAAGGAGCCGGTCGAGGTTTCGTCTTCCAGGGACTCGCCAGCGCGGCCCGACTCGAATCGATCACGATCACGAACGGAAGTGCCCCGCTCGGCGGTGGCATCCTGATCACGGGTGTCTCCCCTACCCTCGAGAACTGTCGCGTGCTCGGCAACGAGGCGACCGGCACCGGAGGGGGCGGCATTGCGCTGGAGTCGTCGGCCAGCCCGCGGCTCGTCGGGTGCATGATCTCGGGCAACGTCGTGAGTGGGATCAACGGCGGAGCGGGTATCTGGAATGTCGGGGGAAGCCCGACGCTCATCAACTGCATCCTCGTAGGAAACACGACGTCGGGGGCCGGTATCGTCGGCGGCGCGATGTACACCACCCAGGGAGGAGTTCCGGTTCTCGCGAACTGCGCTCTCTACGGAAACTCGGCCTACGACGGCTCGGGGCTCTACTGCTCATTCACGAGCAACCCGGACATCGTCAACTCCATCGTGTGGGGCAACGATCCCGGGACCTCGGGACTCGAAATCGTCGTCAAGTTCAGCGCCGTCGCGTCGGCGAGCTACTGTGACATCGACGGGGGATTCACCGGGACCGGCAACCTGGACGCAAATCCGATCTTCGCGGACGCGGACGGTCCCGACGACGTGCTCGGCACCGCCGATGATGATCTCAGCCTCGGACGCTTCTCTCCCTGCACCGACGCGGGGAACAATGCGGCCGCCGCTCTCGCCGGAGTCACGGAGGATCAGGCGGGACAGCCACGTTTCGCGAACGATCTCGGGATCCCCGACACCGGGAACGGCGCGAACCCGGTCGTGGACATCGGCCCGTTCGAGCGTCAGTTGGAGTCAGTCCCCTTCGAATTTCGCGTTCCGTCGGAAGTCGCCACGATTCAGGCGGCCGTGGCGGCGGCCGGCCCCGGCGACGAGGTGTTGCTCGCGGACGGGACGCACTCCGGGCCGGGGAACTTCGACATCCTGTGCGATCGGAACGTGGTGATCCGTTCCGAGAGCGGCGACCCTTCCGCGTGCGTGATCGATTGCCAGGGCGCGGGACGGGCGTTCTCGTTCGTCGGGGTCGGGACTTCCACGCGGCTCGAAGGGGTGACGCTGAAGAACGGGCAGGCGACCGAAGGTGGGGCGCTGTATCTCTCGGCCGCGTCCCCTTCGCTCACCAATTGCCGGATCGTCTCCAACACCGCGACCGGAGCCGGCGGAGGCGGCCTCTATTGTGACTACGAAAGCTCGCCCACTCTCACGAACTGCGTCATCCGCGACAACCTGGCCAGCGGAACGTACGGGGGCGGGCTGTACAACAAGCGAAGCAGCAGTCCGGTCCTGACGAACTGCGTCTTCGCCGGCAACACCACGACCGGCGTGGGCACGACGGGCGGAGCCATCTACAACTGGACGAGCAATCCGTCCTTGACCAACTGCTCGATCGGCGGCAACTCATCGTACGACGCACCGGCGATGTACAGCGCCTTCGATTCTTTCCCCGAGCTCCTGAACTGCGTGGTCTGGGGCAACGTGTCCACCGTAGCCGGCGGGACGCCCCTGTTGGACAAGTTCTCCTCCATTACCTACGTGGGCTACTGCGACATCGAGGGGGGAGCACCAGGACCTGCCAACCTGCAGCAGGATCCACTCTTCCTCGATTCGGAGCTGCGGGTGCCCAGCTGGTCGCCGTGCGTCGACGCCGGAAACAACACCTACGTGACCACGCTCACCGATCTCGACGGGGGGCCCCGCATCTGGGATGGCGACGACGATAGCATCGCCGTGGTCGACATGGGAGCGCACGAGTTCTCCGTCGACTCGCCGACCAGTGTCTTGTCCGGACCCTCGATCGCGAGCACGACACTCATGGCGCCGCGGCCCAACCCATCACGCACGAGCTCTCAGCTCGCGTTCCAGATCCTACGCGCCGGCGCGGTCTCGCTCTCCGTGTTCGACGTGGCCGGACGAAGAGTCCGGACGCTGGCCGAAGGGGTTCGCCCGGCCGGCTCCCACGTCGTGACCTGGGACGGAACGAACGACGCCGGCATCCCGGTCGCCGCCGGGGCGTACATCGTGCGACTCGCGACGGACCACACGGCTGTCTCGCGCAAGATTCACCGCGTGCGCTGACAAGAGTGGGCGTGTCCTGGCTCAACGCGTGAGCACGACCCGGCGGGTCGCCGTCCGATCACCGGCGGCGACCTTCAGAAAGTAGACGCCGGAGGGGCTCGGGCGTCCTCCGTCCGTTCGACCATCCCAGATCAACCGATGCACGCCGGCGGGACGAGCGCCGCGAGCCAGACGACGTACGAGGCGACCCCCGACATCGACCACATCGACCGTGACGGGAGTTCGCTCGGCGACCGAGAGGCTGAAGGACACCCCGGACCGAGTCGGGTTCGGAAAGATCGCCCCGAGAAGGAACTGCTCCGGAGCGGACGGCCGATCACCCGCGCTCGTGGCGACGACGCACTCGCCGAATCCGAGATCGAGCACGAGCGGGTTGGAGGTCGAGAAGAAGTCGTCATTGAGATACGCGGTGCGAAACTCTCCCGGGCATTCGATCACGAAGGCGGAGTCCGCCGGCGATTTCCACATACAGCGGTAGTAGAGGTTGCGATACGTGCCGGCCGGAAAGGTCTCGCGAGTCGTGAAGACCCCGTCGCTGGCGACGTCGTCCGGCGGGACGCCGTCGTCCCGGAGGCGTCGCAAGGGCGGATCGTCCCAGGACAACGGAAGCTCGCTGCCCGTGACCCCCAGGGAGTCCCCCGCCCCGAAGGGAGGGTCGGGCGCGACGGCCTGAACTCGAAAGACGACGTCCATGTCCCGGACCGTGAAATCCGGGGGAGCTTCGTCGTTCCACCACAAATCGAGCGTGTCCCGACCGTCCGGATGGGCGGCGAGATCGATCGTGACCATGCGGTCGGCCGGTAGAGGCTCCAGCTCGCTGCAAAGGTGCGAGAACCTGAACTCGAGATCCCGCGTCTCGGGGCCCCCGGTCGCGCTCGAGCAGGGCGGGCTGAAGAACACCTTCTGGACCCAGGTCGAGTCGCCCTCCGCGTCGTCCAGCTCGACGTCACAGATCGGAGACCAGGTGAGGGGTTCGAGGCTTCCCTCGACCGCGAACGAGTGGGGCGGCGCGTCGTGGCTCTTCATGTGTTCGCCCATGCGCCCCTTCACGAGCAGTTGCTCCAGGTAGAACGTGAATACGTTGCCCACGCCGTCGTCGACCATCTCGTTGCCCGCGAGGTCCACGACCTTGACCACCCGGACCTGTTCACAGGTTCCGTATCCGTAGAACCCACTTGTGAATCGGATCTGGGTACGGTCCGGCGGAAACCAGAAGCCCTGGAACGCCGTCTCGCCCGTGTGCTCGTCGGTGTAGTTCGAGGGGGAGATCGCGTGAAACCAGTCGACCGGCTCACTGAAAACGAACTCCAGACATCCAGTCTCTTCCGCGTTCGCAGGATCATAAATGACGCGGGCCGAGGCGATCGTGGGCGGAATCGTGTCGACGCCGGCCGGAAGCGAGAGTCCGTCCCTCCCCTCCGAAGGTCCCGACGTCGTGAGAATGCCCACGACGAGAGCGGCCCACGGCATGATGCGACTCCGGGAAGCAGGTGGAGGATGGGTGGCCGCGGGAGAGCGGCCCACGGCCCCAGAATACCAAATCTACCGGGGCAGAATCGCTCTCCCTGCCGGAGGCCCGCTACGCCTGATTCGGATCGGGCACCACACCTCCCCCGCCGACGCGGTCCGCGGCCCCGGGGGACTCCTCGATTCGCATCAGGGCCGGCGCGAGGAAGCCCGTGATCCCCATCGCGACGCACATCGCGCCACCCGCCAGATACCACGTTCCGACCCCGACGAACTCGGCCACCGGCGCCGCGACCAGCAGCCCGATCGGTGCCGTCGCTCCCGCGAGGCTTCCGAGAAGCGAGAACACGCGCCCCTGGAGCTCTGGGGCGATCGTCGCTTGCATGATCGCCTGCACGGGGCCGTTCACGAGCGGCACGATGAGTCCGACCGCGACCATCCCCCCCAACGCCCAGACAAAAGTCCCGGAGGGCGTCAGCCCGACGGCCAGGACCGCGAGCCCGAGCGCGATCATCCCCGTCAGGGTGGTCACGATGCGACGCGAGAAGCCGCCCCACGCGCCGAGCAGCACCCCGCCGCCGAGCATGCCGACGCCGAACGCGGACGTGATCCAACCGAGCTGGGTGGCGTCTCCCTGCAGACGCTCGAGCACGAGCAGCGGAAGCAGTGCGAATGCGGGCACGAGCAGCATGTTGATCGCCGCCGAGATGAAGACGAGCGTGAGGTGCCCGGTGCGCCGACGCAAGTAGGTGAAGCCTTCGACCGTTTCGCGCCAGACCGACGACTTCCCGGTCTCGGGCCCGGTGGCCTCGGGCTGGGGAACGTGAATGAAGAGGAGAGGCACGATCGCGACGAAGGCCGTCACGACGTCCACGACCATCACCCCGGCCATCGGCAGAGTGGCGTAGAGCAGAGCGCCCAGTGGAGCGGCGACGACCAGCAGGAGGCCCTGCGCGCTCTGATTGAGACCCTGGATTCGCGTGAGAAGACGCTCGGGCACCATCAACGACGTGGATGCCATCATCGCGGGGGCATGAAACGCGCTCCCGAGCGCACGAACGAGCAGGAGCGCCAGCACGTGCTCCGTCTGCGCCTTCCCCGACACGTAAAGCGCGGCGAGCACCAACGCCGCCGCGGCGACGACACCGTCGGCGAGGAGCATCACCCTCTTGCGGTTCCATCGGTCGATCAGCGTGCCGATGACGGGCCCGAGAACCACCTGGGGCAGAAGTCCGAACAGGGTCGCAGTCGCGAGGACCGTGGCTGATCCCGTCCGTGCGGTGAGCCACCAGATGAGGGCGAACTGCACGGCACCGCTGCCGACGAGTGAGAGCGTCTGGCCACTCCACAAGACGAAG
>JALGZO010000215.1 GCA_025774865.1 bacterium
GAGATCCCGCAGGAAGCGTTCCTCGCTGCGCTGAAACTGGGGGATTCGTGAGCGCAGCTGCGACTTCGAGAAGGGCTCGCCGCAAGCGGGAAGGGGAGGCCGCCGCCAAGAGCAAGGCGCCGGCTTCGGAATCCACGTGGGATCAGATCCGCACCGTCTTGATCGCGGTGATGATCGCCCTCGCGATTCGGGCGTTCATCATCGAGCCGTTTCGCATTCCCTCGGGGTCGATGCTGCCCACGCTTCTCATCGGCGACCACCTGTTCGTGAACAAGTTCGTCTACGGCCCGAAAATCCCCTTCACGGACAAGCGGTTGCCGAGCCTGCGCGAGCCACAGCGCGGCGACATCATCGTCTTCACCGTGGCCCAAAGCGGAGGCGAGACCTTTCCCGCCGATCGCCACCCCGAGCTTCCGCGGGAGGAGTACGTAAAGCGCATCGTGGGGCTTCCCGGAGACCGCGTGGAGTTTCGCGAGGGCAAGGTCTTCGTGAACGGCGAGGCGATGCAGGTCGAGCCGCTGCGCGAGATCTTCCGCGATGGCTCTGGCCGCGAGCTCGACGTGTTGCAGGTCTCCGTCGATTCGAAGCGGTACAAGGTCCTGGACGACCCCGCCGCGGACTTCCGCGCGCCGCGCGCCGTGACCACGGTCGAGCCCGGCCGCTACCTGGTGCTCGGGGACAATCGCGACTACTCGAAGGACAGCCGGGTCTGGGGGACGGTTCGCGAGGCCGAGATCAAGGGCCCCGCCTTCATTCTCTACTGGTCGTGGGATTTCAACGGAGGCTGGCTCGAGCTCCTGAACCCGCTCACCTGGTGGAACGCCGAGAAACGCTGGGGTCGGATCGGTGCCAGTTTGGACTGAGACGCCCGAAATAAGGCGAATTTGACGAATCCTACGGGTACCCTGTATCTTCCCCACGGAACGATTCGAGCTCTTTTAATTCCGTCCGGCGAGGCGGAGAAAGTGCGGCCTTGATGCGAGAAGAACCCCCCTCGGCTTCCGGGGGCGACCCCCAGAACGGCATACGTACGATCCTCGACGACACCGGCATTCGCCGTGCTCTGATGCGGATCGCCCACGAGATCTTCGAGCGCAACGACGATCTCGCGAACGTCTACCTCGTCGCCATTCCCAACGGGGGCGTTCCCCTGGCTCGGGTCCTGGCGGAGAACCTCCGGCAGATCGCCGACGTGAACGCGACGGTCGGCATTCTGGACACCACCCTCTACCGCGACGATCTCACGTCCACGAGTTCGCGCCCGATGCTGCGCACCACCGAGATGCCGTCGGCGGTGGACGGCCGGGTCGTCGTCTTGGTCGACGACGTCGTGAAGTCAGGGCGCACCCTTCGGGCCGCGATGGACGCGCTGATGGATTTCGGGCGCCCCAAGATCGTCCAGGTGGTCGGTCTGGTGGATCGGGGGCATCGCGAGCTCCCGATCAAGCTGGACTACGTCGGCAGGAACGTTCCCACCAACCCCGAGGAGATCGTCCACCTGCGCGGCAACGACGGGGATCCGGACAGCACCCTCGAGATGGTCGTGCTGCCGGGCGATCGCAAGGAGAGCCCCCCCGCGGATTGGAGAGAGGCGTGATCGGCAGAGACCTACTCGGCATCGAAGATCTCCCCCGCGACGACATCGAGCGCATTCTCGACACCGCAGAACGCATGCGGGAGATCGGCGGGCGGGTCGTCAAGAAGGTTCCGACCCTGCGCGGCCGGACGATGGTCAACCTCTTCTTCGAGGCGTCCACACGCACCCGCTCGAGCTTCGAGATCGCCGGGAAGCGCCTCTCGGCGGACGTCGTGAACTTCTCGCCCGCGAGTTCGAGTCTCAAGAAGTCCGAGAGCATCCTCGACACGGCCCGTACCCTCGACGCCATGGATCCCGACCTGGTGGTCGTGCGCCACTCCGTCGCCGGGGTTCCCAAGCGGATCGCCGACGTGCTCACCGCGCCCGTGGTGAACGCCGGCGACGGGGCCCACGAGCATCCGACCCAGGCCCTGCTCGATCTCTTGACCGTGCGCCAGGAGAAGGGACGCATCGAAGGCCTCACCGTCACGATCGTGGGGGACATCCTCAACTCGCGAGTGGCGCGATCGAACATCTACGGGTTCAGGAAGATGGGCGCCGAGGTCCGCATCGCGGCGCCGCCGCCCATGGTTCCTCCCCACGTCGAAGCGCTGGGTGTGAAGGTCTTCACCTCCCTGCGCGACGCGCTGTCGGGAGCCGACGTGGTGATGGCCCTCAGGATCCAGACCGAGCGTCTCTCCGGCGCCTGCATTCCGAGCGTTCGCGAATACTCGGCGACCTTCGGCATCGACCGCGCGAAGCTCCACTATGCGAAGGACGACGCCATCGTGATGCATCCGGGGCCCGTCAATCGCGGCGTCGAGCTCTCCCACGAGCTAACGGACGACCGCCCCAGCGTGATCCTCGACCAGGTGCGCAACGGAGTCGCGATCCGCATGGCGGTGCTCTATCTCTTCGCGGGCCGCCGGTCACAGCCGTCGAGAGGAGGGGCCGCGTGAATCGAATCCTCGTGCGGGGAGGGCGCATCCTCGACCCGTCGTCGAAACGGGACGAGCTCGGCGACGTACTCGTCGAGGACGGCAAGATCGCCGCGGTGGGCGAAGGTCTCGACGTCCGCGGGTCGGAGGTTCTCGAGGCCGAAGGCGGGTGGATCGTGCCGGGCTTCTTCGACATGCACGCCCACCTGCGGAGTACAAGGAGGACATCGCTTCGGGCGGTCGCTCAGCCGTTGCGGGCGGCTTCACGTCGGTGGCGTGCATGGCGAACACCCACCCGGTCAACGACGACCCGGCGATGACCGACTTCATCCTCGACCGGGCGCGTCACGATTCACCGGCGAAGATCTACCCGGTGGCCGCCGCGACCATGGGCCTTCGCGGGGAGATCATGACGGAGATGTCGGCCCTGGTCGCCGCCGGCGCCGTGGCCTTCAGCGACGACGGCAAGACGATCCAGAACAGCGGCGTGATGCGCCGCGTCCTCCAGTACTCGCGACTCGTCGACGTCCCCATCATCGTCCACGACGAGGACCTCACCCTGGTGGGCGACGGTGTCGTCAACGAGGGGCCGGTCTCCACGCGCCTCGGTCTACCCGGCAACCCGTCGCTGGCCGAAGACGTGCTCGTGACCCGTGACCTGATGCTCGGGGAGCTCACCGGGGCCCGGCTCCACGTGGCGCACGTCTCGAGCGCGGGATCCGTCGAAGCGATCCGGCGCGCGAAGGAGCGGGGGATTTCGGTGACCGCCGAGGTCACGCCGCATCACCTCACGCTCACCGACGAGGCCACCCTGGGCTACGACACCAACACCAAGGTCGCCCCGCCGCTGCGCTCGGCGGAAGATGTCGCGGCCTGCCGGAAAGGGCTCGCCGACGGCACGCTCGACGCCATCGCCACGGACCACGCCCCCCATGCCCTCCACGAGAAGGACCTCGACTTCGCCGAAGCTCCGCCGGGCTTGATCGGATTGGAAACCGCCGTCGCCGTCGTGCTCGAGCTCGTGCGCCAGAACGAGATCTCTCCGCTGGAGCTGGTGCGGCGGCTCTCGACGAATCCCGCGCGGATCCTGAACCGTCCGGGCGGCGAGCTGAGTGTGGGATCCCCGGGGGATGTCACGGTCGTCGATCCCGAGCGCCGCTGGACCTACGATCCCGCGAAGGGGTTTTCGAAGAGCCGCAATTCGCCGTGGGCGGGAAAGGCTCTCGAAGGACGCGTGATCGCGACGATCGTCGATGGTCGGTTGGTCTACCACGTCGATCGCGGCGTCCTGTTCCCGTGACGGATTTCGCGGAGCGACGCGGCCCCGCTGCTCTCGCGCTGTCCGACGGAGCCATCTATCGCGGCCACGCCTTCGGCGCCGCCGTTGTCGGAGTCGGCGAGGTCGTCTTCAACACCAGCATCACCGGGTATCAGGAGATCCTCACGGATCCCTCCTACGCCGGGCAGATCGTGGTGATGACTGCCCCGCAGATCGGGAACGTGGGGGTGAATCCAGAGGACGAGGAGTCGGCTCGCCCGTTCCTGCAGGGATTCGCCGTCAAGGAGGTCTCCCCGCGACCGTCCAACTGGCGCTCCCGGGGGCCCCTCGGTGCCTACCTGGCGCGCCACGCGGTTCCGGGGATCGCGGACATCGATACACGCGCCCTCGTTCGGCGCATCCGGGAGGGAGGCGCACAGGTCGGCGTCCTGTCCACGGATCCGGAGCAACAGGACGCGGCGGCGCTCGTGGAGCGCGCGCGGTCCGATCCGGGCCTCGACGGGCGCGACCTGGTGGCCGACGTGACGTGTGAGCGTCCCTACGCATGGACCGAGGGCGGTTGGACCGGCGTTCGGGGCCAGCTGCCCCGGAAGGCCCGCCCCGTGCCGACCTTCCGCCTCGTGGCCTACGACTTCGGAATCAAGCGGAACATCGCCAGGCAGCTGGTGGAGAACGGCTTCGAGGTGACCGTCGTGCCGGCCCACACGTCCGCCGAAGAGGCGCTGGCGATGGATCCCGACGCGATCTTCCTCTCCAACGGGCCGGGCGATCCCGCCGGCGTGCGGGGCGTGCGGGAGAACGTGCGCAAGCTCGCCGCCGAGAAGCCGCTCTTCGGGATCTGCCTGGGCCATCAAATCCTGGCGCTGGCCCTCGGCGGGCGGACGAAGAAGCTCAAGTTCGGTCACCACGGGGGCAACCAGCCCGGCCAGGACCTCGCCACCCGGAAGGTGGCGATCTGCGCGGAGAACCACGGATACGCCGTCGATGCCGACTCGTTGCGGGCCGCCGGCGAGCCCGTGGAGGTCACCCACGTCAACCTGAACGACGGCACGGTGGAGGGCCTCGCGCACCTCCAAAGGCCGCTCTTCTCGGTGCAGTACCACCCCGAAGCGTCCCCGGGGCCCCACGATGCGGCGTATTTCTTCGGCCGCTTCCGAGAGATGGTGGCCCGCCACAAGGCCGGTGAAGCCGTCACCGGCGCGCAGATCGCCGCGGGCGAAGTGCCCACGTCCGGCGCCGACCCAGCGGAGAGATAGCGGCGTGCCCAGACGCGAAGACATCCAAACGATCCTGGTGATCGGCTCGGGGCCGATCGTGATCGGTCAGGCCTGCGAATTCGACTATTCCGGCACCCAGGGGTGCAAGGCGCTCCGCGAAGAGGGGTATCGGGTCGTGCTGGTCAACTCGAATCCCGCCACCATCATGACGGATCCGGAGACCGCCACCCGGACCTACATCGAGCCAATGACCGTCGAGAGCGTCGAGCAGATCATCGCGCGCGAACGCCCCGACGTGATCCTGCCGACGTTGGGAGGCCAGACGGC
>JALGZO010000216.1 GCA_025774865.1 bacterium
GCAACAAGGACAGCAGCATGTACGCCTCGTTGACGTTTCTGTGCGACGCGCTAAGGCGTCGCGGTCCCAGCGCCCTTCACATACTTGTCGAACCAGCGGAGCTGCTCCCAGAGCACGTGCTCCACACTCTCACGGGACCGGTAGCCGTGATCCTCGAAGGGCAGCAGTAATAGCCGGGCAGTGCCGCCCGAACCACGCACGGCCTCGAAGAAAACCTCGGACTGGAACGTGAGGGTACCCGGGTTGGAGTCGTCGTCACCATGGATGACCAGCACTGGCTCGTTTACCTGGTCGGCGAAGAAGGTGGGCGACACCTGGATGTAGACTTCTCTCGCCTCAAAGAGCGAACGACGCTCGGACTGGAATCCGAAAGGCTGTGTGGTCTTGTTGTACGAGCCGCTGCGCGCTATGCCGGCCCGAAAGAGATCGGTGTGCGCCAGGAGGTTGGCCACCATGAGCCCGCCGTGGCTGTGGCCAATGACGCCGATCCGCTCGGGATCGGTTACCCCCAGCTCGACGGCCTTGGCCACCGCCGCCTCCGCGTCGGCCACCAGTTGAGGCACAAAGGTGTCGTAGGTGGTCTCGGGATCGCCGAGCATCGGCATGGCGGTCCGGTCGAGCACCGCGTAGCCCCGGAGCAGGAAGTATAGGTGGGAGGCGCCCCAGATACGCATGAAGCGCTGGGCTGAGCCTCTGACCTGTCCCGCGGTGGTGGCGCCGGAGTATTCGAGGGGATAGGCATAGAGCACCGTGGGCAGTGGTGTGTCCTCCACGTAGCCGGGGGGCAGATGCAGCTGGAAGCTGAGGGGTACGCCGTCCTCGCGCTCGTATTGCACGATGCGTTTCTCGATCTCGCGCAGCTGTGGCGTGGGATTTTCGAAGCGCGTGATCGGTACCCGCGTCAGGGTCCGGGTCGCCTCGCCCTCGGCCGCCTCGATTTCGTTGCCGAAGGTGACCAAATAGTAGTTGGGCACGTCGACGGCGGACTCGGAGCGCAGCACAAAGGTGTCCTCGTCACCGGCGAACGCCGCAAAGTACTCGTAGCGATTCGGATCGCAGCGGAACAGACGCTCGGTTTCGCCGGTTTCAAGGTGGCGCAGGTCCAGGAAGGGCCGGTCGCCCTGCTCTGTACCACCGCTCCCGCGGAAGAAGACCGCGTCTCCTTTCTGGCGCAGCACCCAGTGCCCGTTTGGCAACGGGCGAAGCAGGGGATTGCCGGGACTACCGTAGCGGTCGTCCTCGTCGAGATCGAACCACAGGCGCGAAGTGCCCTGGTCGACATCCAGTAGCCAGACGTAGCGCCAGCGGCGTATCCGCTCGCGCTGGGTGAGCATGAACGTGCCGCCCTCGGCGCCCCAGGCGTTGCGCCACGGCTGGATTCGGTGCTCGGCCCGGAAGACCTCCTCGGGCTCTTCCGAAAAGGGCGCATCCAATCGCATGAGCCGGTCGCGGTGAGACACCTCGGCCACGGGATCTCCACCGTCGAGCGCCTCGACCCAGAAGAGCGTGTGGGCAGCGGTGGAACGCCACTCAACCGACCGCGGGCCCACCGGCACACCGTGGATCGGGACTTCGTTGGCCAGAGGCAGGGAGGCGATCTTTGCTACCAAATCGCCGTCGGGATTCCACACCTCAACCTCTCTGGCGAAGCGCCACCAGGCCACCTCATGGGACCAGGGACCGACCAGATACTCGACCAGAAAATACTCGCCGTCCGGCGAGAACTCGGCACTGTAATAGAGAGCGGGTGCGCCGACGACCTTCACCTTCCCTGTCGACGGGTCGACGATCACCAGATCGCAGGTGGTGTAGTACTCGAAGAGGGCATCGTCGTGCGCCGTCACCAACAGGTTGCGTGCTTCATAGGTGGAGCGGGCAGAGGCCCCCTCCCCTTCAAGGATCTCCGGACCCGCCGGTATGGCCGGCGACTCGGGAGCCGGTCCACGCTGTGGGATGCGGCGGACCAGCAGGCGCTCCTGGTCGGGTAGCCAGCTCACGGCGTCACCCATCAGCGGGTTGAGGGCCATGCCCTCGATCTCAGTCACTTCGCCATCCACGGAGCCGACCCACAGACCCATGTGATCGGCGTGCCCCACCGTGAGCGCAAAGCGCCGGCCGTCCACGGTCCATTCCACGTCGTGGACTTCGGCATCCACCGGCAGGTCGAGCGGTGTCGTGGTTCCGTCTTCTACCCGGACCAGACGCGGAGATGTACCTCCGTGCTGGCCATGGCGACCGTTGAGGGCGGGATTAACCCTCATACCGGCCAGCTTGTGCATGGGCGCGGCCAGCTCGGAGAGGGGGGGATAGAGCACGGGATCGGCCAAGAACAGGTACTCGCCAGATGGTGCCGTCCACACCCAGGGGAGTTGCGGCGCGTGGAGCACCTCCAGCAACTCTTCGGGTGGAGACTGCCATTCAGTTGGCGGTTGGGGGCTTTCGTCGGACGCACCTGCGCTTGCCGCTATCGCAAATGCTACCGCCATGAATACAAGGCGACGCGTTACTGTCACGACTGATGTCTTCATTGCTGACCTCCGTATTCCATCACTGGAACGACCATTCGTGCCAAAGGAGGAAGTGCCAAGACCAACAAGGAAGGGACATGTGGCTTTCTGTTCAAGCCAGTTCGTCAGGCGATACGAGATGAACTCAGTCCCGTTCTCATCTCGGGTGAACTGCGGTCGCCCGCGTCACCGTGACCTGCCCCCACGCATC
>JALGZO010000217.1 GCA_025774865.1 bacterium
TTCGCCGAGTGGCGTTCGGACACTCTGACGTCCTCTCGGTTGGAGTGGGAACGTCGACCCGGCGGTCATTCTGAGGCAGGAGGACGAACCGATCAAGCGGCGGCTCGGTCGGTCATCCGGGCCCGCGCGACACGATCCTGACGTTCCCGGCCGATCGAGCTATCCTCGCCACGTCTCTCCACCCGTATCCATGGTTCGTCATGATCGATCGACTCGAGATCCTCGCCAGCAAGATCCGCCACCTCGTCAGCCGAAACCGTTGGAGTGCGAGGCTGCTCGGGTACGAGCCGGTCATGGGACACGAGGACGAGCCGGGGTTGATCCTCGTGCAGATCGACGGGCTCGGGGAGGAGGTCCTCCGGTGCGCCCTCGCCGACGGGCAAATGCCTTTCACGCGCCACCTCGTGGACGACGAAGGCTACCGGCTTCATTCCCTTTACTCGGGGCTCACGAGCAATACTCCGGGGTTTCAGGCCGAGCTCTTTCACGGTGTGAAGGGTGCGGTCCCGGCGTTCGGCTTCCGCGATCGGGAGCTCGACCGCTTCATGTCGATGAACAATCCCTCGGCCGCGGCCGAGATCGAGAAGCGGCTGCTCCGCCGCGGCCCCGGGTTGCTCCGCGGCGGCTCCATATGGTCATCCGTCTTCTCGGGGGGAGCGGCCGAGTCCCATCTCTGCGCCTCCACCGTCGGACCGGACGACTTCTTGCGCGCGCTCAACCCGCTTCGTGTGCTGGGTCTCGTGGTGTGGCACGGCTGGAGCGTCGTGCGCGTTCTGGCCAACCTGATCGCCGAGCTCGGCCTCGCCATCTGGGATTTCGTTCGCGGGACGTTCGAAGGCTGGCGATTCATGCAGGAGCTGCGGTTCGTGCCGGAGCGCGTCCTCATCACCGCGGTGATGCGCGAGATCGTCACCGCGGGAACTTGCATCGACGCGGAGCGCGGCATGCCGGTCATCCACGTCAACTTCCTCGGATACGACGAGCATGGTCACCGTCGCGGTCCCGACTCGCGCTTCGCCCGCTGGACGCTCCGAGGCATCGACCGCGCGGTCCGACGCATCTGGCTCGCGTCGCACCGATCGCCGTTCCGGGATTACCAGGTCTGGATCTTCTCGGACCATGGACAGGAGCCGGTCGTTTCGTACGCGACGCGGCACGGGGAGGGCGTCCGCGACGCCGTTCGTCGCGTGTGTCGCGAGTTTCGCAAGCCGACGCCGGCCCCGGCGCGCGAAGCGCCTCGCCGGGTGGGGGAGGACCCGCCCACGGATACGTCCGAACGATCCCGCTGGCTGCGCCGGGACTTGCCCGAGTGGATGAACGTCCCCGAACAACGGGCGGTCGAACGTCCCGGGCTCGAGGAGCTGCCCCGGGACGGGGACGTCGAGGTCACGGATCGAGGCCCGGTGGGGCTCGTGTACCTCCCGGAGGATCTGGCCGGGGAGCGGCTCCTCGCGCTGGCCGAGGCCGTCTCGCGCGACGCCCGCGTCCCGACCGTGCTCGTCCGTGACGGGGACGGAGGTGCGTGGGCCTGGAAGGATGGTGGTCATCGCTCTCGCCTGCCCGAAGACGCCGAGGAGATCTTCGGGGCCGATCACCCTCATCTGGAGTCGGTCACCGAAGACATATTGCGTCTCGTGGAACACGAAAGCGCGGGGTCGCTGGTTCTGCTCGGCTGGGATCGTCGGGGCTGCATGTCGTTCAAGAGCGAGAACGGCGCGCACGGCGGCCCCGGACCGCGGGAAACTTCGGCCTTCCTCGTCGTCCCGCCGGAGATGACGGGAGTGGTGGCGCCTCACGGGGTCCTGCGACCGCTCGACATGCGCAAGCTCGTCCAGCGCGTCCTGGACCCTCGCGAGCCCCACTTGCCGCTGCAGGCCGCGCGAGGCCCGACCGCGAGCGGGGTCGAGTCGATCAGAATCCGCCTCATGACCTACAACGTTCACGGCTGCCGCGGCATGGATGGCCGCTACTCCACCCAGCGCATCGCCCGCGTCATCGCGCGGGCGCGTCCTGACGTCATCTGCCTCCAGGAACTCGACCAGAGTCGCGGTCGGTCGGGTGGGATCGATCAAATCGGCGAGATTGCGCGCCAGCTCCAGTCGGACTTCCACTTCCACGCCGTGTCCGAACAGGATGACGGTCGCTTCGGAAACGCGATCCTTTCGCACTTTCCGATGGAACGTCTCGGGTCCGGTCAGCTTCCGCGCGTCCCGTCGACTCTGAGGCTCGAGGACCGGGGGGTGCTCTGGGTGGAGATCGAGCTCGAAGGAGTCTCCCTGCAAGTGCTCAATACTCATCTCAGCATTCTGGAGCGCGAACGTCGGGCGCAGGTCGACGCGCTCGTGAGGGACTGGCTCGAGGATCCGGGATGTCGAGCCCCGGTCGTGTTGGCCGGCGACTTCAACTCGTCGAGCTTCTCGTACACGTCGCGACGGATCGGCGACGTGCTGCACGACGTCAGCGATCTCGACGTCCGTGCCAGGGCGGCCGGCGAGCGGATCCAGCACACCTGGAGCGGGCGAGTTCCCGTCCGACGGATCGACCACGTCTTCACGAGCGGAGACCTCTCCGTCGCTTCCGTCCGGGTGCCGCGCACCCGTCTCTCGAGGGTCGCGTCGGACCACCTGCCGCTCGTCGTGGATCTGAGTGTGCCGAAGGCGGAGCATCGGTAAACACCGGAACTCTACGGGGCTCCGGCCCTCGAACCACTTTCCCCGAGCAACAGGACGTGGGCCGAGAAGTAGAACCAGAGAAGCAGCACGATGATCGAGGAGACGGATCCGTAGACCGCCTCGAGGTCGGCCGTGTGCTCCAGGTAGAGCACGAACCCCGTCTTCCCCAGCTCGAACAGAAGCGCCGCGAGGAACGCACCGGGAAGAACGACACGCCACGACGGACTCACGTAGGGCAGAAGCGAGTACAGTGACGCCAGATTGATGAACACGATCACG
>JALGZO010000218.1 GCA_025774865.1 bacterium
CCCGTAGAACGGTCTTGATCGCCTCGCGGTGGAGCCCGAGGCGCGAGAGACCCCGCCCGATGTCGAGCAGCGCTTCGGGCGCGTGCGCGCCGCTCGCAAGCGCACGATCGTAGTGCTGTCTGGCGACGGCTGGCTCACCGCGCGCGAGCGCGACTTCGGCCGCGGCGATCAGCGCGTCCGGATCGTGGGGAGAAGCCAAGACGAGCGGTTCGAGGATGGTGGACGCGCGGCGGGCGTCTCTTCTCGCGAGCACACGGGCGAGAACGATCCGCGCCCCCCGGTGCTCGGGCACGCGCTCGAGCAGTTCCTCGGCGTGGCGGGCGGCCGCGGCCAGGTCGCCGCTCCGCCGCGCGAGATCGGCGGCACGCATCCTGGCCGACACGAGCCGGGGCTCGCCGCGCAACGCCTCGTCGTACGCCCGCCGGGCGTCGTCCGGGCGCCCCGCCCGATCGTGCTCGCGAGCCTCGTGCAGTCGGCTGACGACCTGGGCCGGGAGCGCGTGACCGCGAACGGCGACGATCCGATCGGCGGGAGGGTCGGCGAGCGCCTGCTCCCAGGCGTCGACATCAGTGACCGATGCCGTGAGTAACCGAGCTGCGTCGCCCACGGACGTGCGTCCGAGCCGGAGTCCTCCCCGGGCCACTCCCGGGCCCGCCACGACGAAGGGGACGAGGTCCGCGTCCGGAGACGTGACGACGACGAGCGGGATCCGCTCCTCGGCGACGCGGAGGATCTCACCCAGCCCCTGATCGGCCTCTCGAGTTCGGGCGCTCTCCCCGATGTGTATCCAGGCGAATGCGGGCGACTTCGACTTTTCCGAGAGCCAGGACTCGAGTGCGCGAGCGAGCGAGGCGGCCCCGTCGAGGTGGGTGTCGTGCCGGTCGAGTCCGCGCTCCAGACCGTGACTCGCGTTCGCCAGCGGCGTTTCCGTGAACGCGGCCGTACGGTGCCCGTGATCACGCAGCGACCGAGCGATCGTCGGCACGTCACCCAAGGCGAACTCCTCGTGCACGAGCCCGTGTTCGGTGGGCGGGATCCCGGTGAGAATCGACGCGAGGGAGATGCGAGCGACGGGGGAGGGGGTGCGCGCTTCGACCGCTTGCCGTCCGCGCCGGGCGAGCCGGTCGAGGTGGGGCGTGTGCGCTCGTGGATCGCCGCCGCTGCCTGTCTGCGGCGCGGCGAGGCCCTCCATCGTCACGAGGAGGAGCGTGTCGGCGCCGGGGAGCGGCGGTTCTACCCGGGCGCAGCTCGCGAGGCACGTGACGAGAACGATGCTCCGGGTCCAGCTCCATGTCCTCATGGCCGTTTGCCTCCGTCCCGCCTCGCCGGGGAACCGTCCCGTAGTTCGGACGCGGGCGATCGAGAGTCGACCGTTTTCTTGCGGATCGTGGGCAAGCTTGGCGGTGAGCCGGAGGGCTCGGTCACTCTTCGAGCAATGCTTCCTCGCGTCGGAAGAGGTCGAGCACCTGCTCGGCCGTCGTGGCGGCTCCGAGCTCGTCGCGAAGCGAGTCGGACGAGAGCATGCGCGAGATCTGCGCGAGAGCCTTGATGTGCGGACCGGTCATGTCGGGCGGCGAGACGAGCAGGAAGAACATGTCGACGGGGTCACCGTCGAGGGCGTCGAAATCGATCGGGGTCCGCGTGATCCCGAAGCCGATCTCCATCGTGGACACGCGATCCGATTTGCCGTGCGGGATCGCGAGACCCTGACCGATTCCGGTCGACATGCGCTTCTCGCGCTCGAGTACGGCGGAGAGGAGCTGGTCGCGAACGGCCTCGTCGCCGGAGCTCGGCAGGAGCCCGACGAGCTCGCGCAGGACTCCCTCCTTCGTCGAGGACGCGAGAGGGATGCGAACGCACTCCGGGTGGAGGATCTCGGACAGCTTCATGAACGACCTCGGTACGACGTCGATGGGGGCCGGGAGGCTAGCAGGAGACCGCGCGTCGCTCAAGGGGATCCGCGACGATGCACGACCCGCCCGTCGAGTAGCGTCAAGTCGACCTCGTCGTCCTGGTCGTCGACGGGCAGCACCGCCAGATCCGCGTCGGCGCCCACCTCGATTCGTCCCGAGCGTCGATCCCCCGCCACGGCGTCGGCACCCGCCTCCGAGTAGAGCCGGTGGGCCTCCTCCGCGGTGAGGCGCTCCGACGGCGTCGGATGATCGACCGCGGACCGGATGCCGAAGGCGGGCGACGGCGGCATGCCGTCGGAGCCGAAGAAGACGCCCGTGCCTGCCGCGAGCGCCGATCGGAACGCGTTCATCGCTTTCGCGCGGTCCGGTCCGAGAGCGACTTCGTACATACCGCCGGGCTGGCCCCAGCGGCCGGCGAAGTTCGGCTGCATGCAGGGCCGCAGGCCGAGCTCTTTCGCACGCCGGATGTCCTCGGGGCGGGCCATCTCGAAGTGCTCGATACGGTGCCGGCGCTCGTGGATCTCGGAGGGAGGGAACGCCGCGAATGCGTCGAGCACCTGCGCGATCGCGCGGTCGCCGATCGCGTGCACCGCGACCGCGAGGCCAGCCTCGTGGGCGCGACGAATCGAGGTCAAGAGCGCCGCGTCGTCTTGAATGAGCGTCCCGTGCTCTCCCGGACGGTCGGCGTACTCGTCGAACACGGCGGCCGTGCGTCCCCCGATCGAGCCGTCGGCGAAGATCTTCAGACCACGCAAGTGGAAGCGATCGCTCGCCGGGGGCGCCGCGAGGAGCTCGGGAT
>JALGZO010000219.1 GCA_025774865.1 bacterium
ATTCGGCCCGTGGCGGAGGGACCGTCCGTGCTGCTCCTCGAGGACCGTGATCCGGGAAGCTCCTACCGGTCGACAGCTGTCGTGGACGATGGAGCGACGTTGCTGATGACTCATAACGCGCCGGGCGGACCCAGCATCGTGATGCTTTCCGTCGATGAATCGGGGGACGGCTCGCGCGCCCTCGAGACTCTCCTCGAGGACTCGATGGACGCGGCGATCTCCCCCGATGGCCGCTGGGTGGCCTACCGGTCGGACACGTCCGGCCGCTGGGAGGTCTACCTGAGGCGCTGGCACGGGGGTGGGAGGCTCGGCCCGGAGAGGCGAGTCTCGACGGACGGCGCCGCCGGCGACCACATCTGGTGGTACACCCCCGCGGACGGCGGGCCGCTCGAGATCTGGTACATCGACGATCGGAAGGTCTATTCGGTCACGGTTCGCACCGAGCCGGCGCTCACTCTGTCCCGGCCGCGTCCGATCGCGGAGTGGCGACCGGAATACCGCTACATGGAGACACTGTCCGACGGTCGACTGCTCATGAGCCTCTTGGGCGAAGAAGAAGGCCCGTTCGGTCGGATCAACGTGGTGCGCGGGTGGACGCGCGAGTTGGAGCGACGATTCGAGTGGGCCGGACCGAGTCCGTGATCGGCAAGACCCTCGCCGAACGAGCGACGCGAGATCGGGATCACTCCCGGGTGGGCGGCTACGCTGCAGTCCCGGTAACCGGCGGATGCCGGTACTGATCCGGATCCGCTGGCAAGGACGATCGAGATCCCGTTCCGGGACTTCCTGTCCGAGACCCCCGTGAGCGACGAGACGTTCGCGTTCTTCGAGCGCATGTTCCTCTACGACCGAGAGCCGCTGAACGCGGTGATCGAGGCAGACGCGGAGGACCGCCGCACTCCGTTGTCGTCGTGTCCCCCGGCTCCGGCGCGCTGATGCTGGCGGAGGTCGGACCCGGCGAGCTGCGCCGCGCGGACTACCTGATCAAGGCCGGCTACGCCGTCGTGCTTCCGGTCTACAAGGGGACCTATCATCGGAAGAGCGCCGTGAAGGCGGACACGCCAAAGGCAACCGCCCTCTACCGCGACCACCTCGTAATGTGGGCGAAGGACCTCTCGCGTACGATCGACTACCTGGAGACGCGGGACGACCTCGACGCCGCGCGCACCGCGTATCTCGGCCTGAGCTGGGGACGCCGGACGAGCACAAGCGATGGATGACGATTCCTCGTGCGCACTCGGTGCCGCGGGTGGAGATGGTGCGCGAGGTGCTGGGGTGGCTGGAGCGGCATCTCGGGAAGAGGTGATCGCGCGCCAGATGTCTAACCCACTGTGCCACAACAGATTGCGTCATACCCCTATCCTGGCCTATACTTGACTGCCCACTCCAGTAAAGTGGCGAACGTCGCTCGTCTCGAACCAGGAGACTCCAATGCCCTTGCGCAATTGCCGCTCGTCGTTCGCTCTGCGGGAGCGGTGCCTCCATCGCCTGCTCTTCGTCTTCTGTCTTCTTCTGGCACCGGCAGCCGCCGGTGCCGAGCCGCTCTTCTACTGGCTGCCCAGTACGGTTCCCGTGGACGCCTTGGACCGAAGTCGAACGACTCTCTACTACGAAGGAGACTCGGGTCGATTGGTGAGTGCGGAAGCGCACGCCGCCGAGCCGCTGTCGGCGTTGGGAGGAACGAGGGTCGATGTTCGTGCATCGCACGACCGTTACGTCTACGTCCTGGAGGACGGTGCACGCGCGGAATTCGAACTCCCGGCCGAAGTTCTCTTTCGGGCCGATCATGAAGTTCTTCTGGCCATGCCGAAGGAGACGGGTGCCACACCCGATCATGGGACCCGCGGCGATCGGATTCCCCGTCTGACGGACGCGGCCGCCGAAGCCCTCAACGGCTTCAAGGAGCCCGTCTATGTCTCTCTTTCACCGATCGCCTGGCCGCAGTCCTGGTCTCCACCGCGAAGTGCCGCGCCACCTTACGATCCCGAAATCGCGGATATGATCGGCCACGTCACGTCCTCAACCTACCTGGCCTTTTGGCAGCCGCTGGAAGACTTCGTTACGCGTTACACGTTTGCCGTCCCCAACAATGATGACGCCGTGGATTGGATTCACGATCAGTTCTCGGCCATGGGGTATGGGACCATCCAAGGAACGGATCTGGCATTTCACCAGTACAGTCAAAGTGGCCAGACCCGGCGAAATGTCGTGGCGACGCTTCACGGAGACTCGCCGGAGGTCGTCTACATCACAGGACACTTGGACGCAACCTCCGGAACGCAGGAGATCTGCGCCCCCGGAGCGGACGACAATGCCAGCGGTACCGTTGCCGTGCTGGAGGCCGCGCGAGTCATGAGTCTGGCTCCCGGGGGGTTTACGCGCACCCTGAAGTTCGTCGCGTTCAACGGCGAGGAGCAGGGTTTGCGCGGATCGCGGGCGTACGTTGCGGACGTAGCGAATCAAGGGGAAGACATCGCCGGCGTCTACAACGCCGACATGATCGCCTACCGCGGAAACGATCCGGCGCCGCCCGATTCGTGGATGTTCATCAACGCGGCATCCTCGTTCTTGGCGGACACCTTCGTCGACGCCGTCGGCCTCTATCTTCCCGGTTTGTTGGAACCCATCATCGGCGGCGCTTTGGTCACGGGCAGCGATCACGCGTCGTTTTGGGATCACGGCTATCCGGCCATTCTGGTGATCGAAAG
>JALGZO010000220.1 GCA_025774865.1 bacterium
GTCCTCAGATTCGGGCGGCCGTCGTGTTCGGCCAAGCGGGGCCCAGTTCGTCGCGTGACCGGTTCTTCGACCGCTTCCGCGTGGCGGCGGCCGGCTTCGCGAAGCCGGTTCTCTCCCTTATGGGAGACGAGCACGAGTGGAAGATGGACCGGCCCTGGCCGGAACAGAACATCCTCCGGGTGATCGTCGAGGCTGGAGGATCGGAGACGCCGGTCGAGGTCACCGTCACGATGGATCCGCTCGACACGTTCCAGTTCGTTCGCGACCCCTGGGACGGCGATCCCCCGCCTTTCAATCGAGGGCCGTGCGTGGACGTGGGGCCCGACGTGATCATCGACGAAGGGGACGTGCTCGACCTGTCGCCCGTGGTGACCGATGACGGCGTGCCCGGTCCCGGCGGTTTCGCGGTCACGTGGACCAAGGTGAGCGGATCCGGCACGGTCGTCTTCGGGGATCGCTACCAGGCGAATACCACGGCGGTCTTCAGCCAGGCGGACCTCTACGTGCTGAGACTGGAAGCGAACGACGGCAGTCTGAGCGCGAGCGACGAGCTGGCGGTCGACGTTCTGGGGGCCGGCGCTCCCGCGCGCCTTTCCATCGACGACGTGAGTCTCTTCGAAGGGAATTCGGGAACGGTCACGGCCCAGTTCACGGTGTCGCGTGGCGGGGCCTTCGGAGAGCCGCTGAACGTGAATTACGCGACCGCGAACGGGTCCGCCAGTGCTCCCTCGGACTACACGGCGCAGTCGGGGACGCTCTCATTCTCGGCCTTCGCGATCACCCGGACGGTGTCGATCGCGGTGCGAGGGGACTCGAACTACGAGCTGGACGAGACGTTCTTCGTGGACTTGAGCAACGCGACGGGCGGCGCCAACATCACGAATTCGCGGGGAGTCGGGACGATTCGCAACGACGACGTGCAGTACCACGATCTCACGGTGGCCGTGAACGGATCCGGCTCCGTCTCGCTGAATCCTCCCGGCGGGACGTACGCGGACGGAAGCACGGTGACCGTGACCGGCGTGTTCAACCCCGGATGGGCATTCGACCACTGGAGCGGTGATCTCTCCGGCTCCACGAATCCGCGCACGATCGTGATGGACTCCCCGAAGAGCGTCACGGCGACCTTCGTTCCGAACGATCCTCCGGTGGCCGGCGACGATTCGTACTCGGAAGACGAGGACGTCGTGCTCACGGTGTGGGCGCCGGGGATCCTGGCGAACGACTTCGACCCGGACGGCGATTCTCTCGAGGCTCTGCCCGGGGTCGACCCCGCGAACGGGACGCTGAGTCTGAACGATGACGGCTCGTTCTCTTACACGCCGAACGAGAACTTTCACGGCCAGGACGTCTTCACCTATCTGTCGTCCGATGGTCGGGGAGCGGTCGATACGGCCACGGTGACGGTCGTCGTCAATCCGGTCAACGATCCGCCCACCGGCCGGGCCGACGAGTATGCGACGGCCGAGAGAACCCCGCTGACCGTGGCGCCTCCTGGACTCCTGGAGAACGACTTCGACGTGGAGGGAAACCCGTTCACGGCGCTTCCCGGAAGGCCGCCGACGAACGGGCTCGTCACGGTGAACCCGGACGGATCGTTCACCTACGAGCCGGGTCTCGCCATGAGGGGCCTGGACACGTTCACCTATCACGCGACCGACGGGTCGGCCACGAGCCCGGAGATCACGGTGACAGTCGCCGTGGGAGATCTCGAGTACTTCACGTTCACTCCGACCGACGATTCCTACATCCGATCGAGTGACCCCGGAAGCGACAACGGGTCGAAAGACGAGCTGCGAGTTCGGGGGGGGAATCCCACCTACACCGCCTACCTGAAATTCCGTCCCGAGGGCGTCGTCGACGCCCTGGGTGCGCGCCTCCGCCTCTACGTGACGGACGGTGGACCCGAGGGTGGATCCGTCTACGAGACGTCCAACGACTACGCCGGCACCTCCACCCCGTGGGAAGAGAATGGCCTGCACGCGGGTAACGCGCCGCCTCTGAATGGCGCGCCCCTCGCCTCGATGGGATCGGTGTCCCAGGGGGACTGGGTCGAATGGGATCTGGGGCCGGCCGTCCTGACCAACGGCACATTCAGCTTCGGACTGGCGGCGGTGCAGCCCAACAGCGTCCGGTACAGCTCGAAGGAAGACTCGCGCAAGCCCGAGCTCGTGGTCCACGCGTACCGGGGCACGCAGGACGTCGCGGTGTCGCCGCCGAGCCAGGACTACGGAGCCCTTCGGTTCCCGGCCGGCTCCGCGCACACCTTCGAGGTTCGCAACGACGGTTCAGCGGATCTCACGGTCAGCGGGACGAGCCTCGAGGGTCCCAACGCGGCGGAGTTCGCGATCGAGAGGGGAGGCGGGAGCTTCACCCTCGTTCCGGGGGAGATGCGCGAGATCGAGGTGAGCTTCCAGCCGGCGGATCCCGGTGCGAAGAGCGCCTCGCTTCGTCTGACGACGGACGATCCCGACGAGCTCGTGGTGGATGTCATGCTCACGGTGGACGCGACCGATCCGGAAATCACGGTCGTGCCGGCGAGTCACGACTACGGCGACGTCCGAGTCCAGACGGTCTCGTTGCACGGGATCGAAGTTCGCAACGACGGCACGGCGAGCCTCACGGTGACGGCGACGAGCCTGGAGGGTCCCGACGCGAGCGAGTTCAGCCTCGTGACGGGCGGGGGTGGCTTCATGGTCGCACCCGGCGAGTCTCACGTGATCGACGTGAGCTTCGTGCCGCCGAATCTCGGTCCCCGGAGCGCGTTCTTGCGGTTGGTGAGTGACGACCGTGACGAGAATCCGCTCGACGTCGCCCTTTCGGGACGGGGGGTCGAACCCGAGATCGCCCTCTCCACGGTAACGTACGACTACGGAGACGTGCTGGTGAGCTCGACGGCGACGCACGTCTTCGAGGTTCGAAACGAGGGGACAATGGACCTCACGGTGAGCGCCGCGACCGTGGAGGGTCCGGTCGACTTCGGGATCGTCGCGGGGGGAGGGAGCTTCACGGTCGGTCCCGGGGCGATTCACGAGATCGAGGTTGGCTTCCAGCCGGGGCCTGCCGGGCCCGCGGCCGCCGTGCTGCGCGTCGTGAGTAACGATGCGGACGAGAGCTCGGTGGACGTGAGCCTGACCGGTACGGGAGTCGAACCGGACATCGCCACGAGCGCCGGTCACGACTACGGCGACGTGCGGGTGGCGGCGACCTCGTCGTACGTGTTCGAGGTCCGCAACGAGGGGACTTCGGATCTCACGGTGAGCGCGCCGACCCTCGAGGGGGCTCATGCGGCGGAGTTCGCGATCGACACGGGGGGTGGAAGCTTCACGCTCGCTCCGGGCGGAACGCGTCAGGTCCAGGTGCGCTTTTCGCCGGTGACTCCCGGTTTGAAGAGTGCCACCCTTCGTCTGGTGTCCGACGATCTCGACGAGCCGGTCGTCGACGTCACGCTCGCCGCGAATGCGATCGATCCGGAAATCACGGTGGCCCCGGCGAGTCATGATTACGGTGACGTCCGGGTGGCGACGTCCTCGTCCCGAGGGTTCGAGGTTCGCAACGACGGCACGGCGGATCTCATCGTCAGCGAGACGAGTCTGGAGGGTCCAGAGGCGGTGGGCTTCGGAATCGTCGCGGGCGGGGGCGGCTTCACGCTCGCTCCCGGCGAGTCCCACTCGATCGAGGTGAGCTGCCACCCAGCGGTCACGGGTTCGATGAGCGCGTCGTTGCGGCTCGTGAGCGACGACCGGGACGAGAGTCCTCTCGATGTGGCGCTTGCCGCGCGCGGCGTGGAACCCGAAATCGCGGTCTCTCTGGAGAGTCACGACTTCGGAGACGTCGTGGTGAGCTCCCTTTCCTCGCAGATCGTGGAGGTTCACAACGAGGGGACGATGGATCTCACGGTGACCTCGGCGAGCGTGGAGGGTTCGGCCGCTTTCGAGATCGTCACGGGCGGGGGGAGCTTCACGGTCCGTCCGGGGGTGCTCCACGAGATCGAGGTGAGCTTCCAGCCGGGGATCACGGGACCGACCGCGGCGACACTTCGCATCCTGAGCGACGACGTGGACGAGAGCTCGGTGGACGTGAGCCTGTCGGGGACGGGAGTCGAACCGGACATCGCGACGAGCGCCGGTCATGACTACGGCGACGTGCGCGTGGGAGCGGCTCCGTCGCACGTGTTCGAGATTCGCAACGAGGGAACTTCGGATCTCGCCGTGACCGGATCGAGCCTGGTGGGTACGGATGCTGCGGAGTTCAGCATCGTCCGGGGCGGGGGAAGCTTCACGGTCGGTCCGGGAGACGCACACGAGGTGGAGGTGGCACTGAACCCGTCGTCGCCCGGCAGGAAGAGCAGCGCGCTGCGTCTATTGAGCGACGATCCCGACGAGGGCGAAGTCGACGTGACGTTGTCCGGGAACGCGATCGAGCCCGACATCACGATCACGGGGCCGAGTCACGACTACGGCGACGTGCGAGTGGGGATGACCGCGACGCACACCTTCGAGATCGGCAACGACGGCACGGCGGATCTCGTCGTGAATGCGACGAGCCTCGAGGGCCCGGACGCGGCGGAATTCGGGATCGAAGAGGGCGGAGAGAGCTTCACGCTCAGCCCGGGGGAGACGCATGAAATCGTCGTTCGCGTGACTCCCGAAGTCGAGGGTGCGAGGAGCGCGATACTTCCGCTTTCGAGTGACGATCCCGACGAAGATCACCTCGAGGTCGCGCTCTCCGCCACCGGCGTTGTCATCCGCAAGCTGTCGGACCCGCCGTTCGACTCCGATGGGCGGGGCGACTCTCCGCCGGGCGGGGGCGACGATCCGACGAGTCCGCAAGACAGCTTGCCGCAAGCGGCGGCCGTCCACGGTGCCTTCCCGAATCCGTTCTCGTCCCGGACGGCAATCCAGTACGCGGTTCCCGGGAACACCGAGGTGAGTCTCGTGATCTACAACGCGAGAGGTCGGCTGGTGAGGAGGCTCGTGACGGAGGTTCAGGCGGCAGGTCTCAAGCAGGTGGAATGGAACGGGCGGGACGATCTCGGCCGATCGGTCGGCTCCGGCATCTACTTCGTGAAGCTGAATGCGGCCGGCGAGTCGGCGATCCGGAAGCTCGTCTTGATGAGATGAGAGCACCGGGACCACCCAGTCCACTCGCGCTTTCGCTTCGCGATTCGCGCGCGAGCGTCCCGAATGAGCTCCGCGGCGACCGGGAATCGTACCCCGGGGCCCGGCCGGGGCGTACAATCACGGTATGGCGATCTCTTCTTCGGCCTCCCGCCTCGGCCGCCTTCGGTGGTGGCTCGTCGTCCTTGCCGCCGGCGCGATCGGCGTGTCCTCGTTCTGGGCCTTTCGCCCGGCGGACCCCGCGGACCCGAAACCGAAGGTCTCCGGGGCGTACCGCGCCCTGAGCTTCTGGGGCGACTCCCGGGCCTACCCCGAGAGGGACATTCCGCCCGGCGCCTTCGCCCGTGGCTGGGAGTATTCGAAGGCGCTGCGGCGACCGGTCGACGAAGTCTTCGACCTGCCCCGCGGCGACGAATCCTCTCGGCTGCGCTCACCGGAATCCGGCTGGCAGACCCTGGGGCCGATGAACGTCGGCGGCCGCACGCTGACGATCGCCTTCGATCCGAACGACCCCAACACGATCTACGCCGGCTCCGCCAGCGGCGGACTCTGGCGGAGCACGACCGCCGGGGTCGGTGCCTCGGCGTGGCAACGTGTCCCGACGGGCTTCCCCGAGCTCGGCGTCTCCACCGTCGCGTTCGAGCCGGGGAGCTCGAGCGTGTTCTACATCGGGACGGGCGAAGTCTACAACCATATGACGGCCGGCGACCTCGAGGCCGATCGTCGGACGCGTGGCAGCTACGGTATCGGGATCCTGAAGACGACGGACGGCGGCACCACGTGGACTCACTCCCTCGACTGGTCCTACGAGCAGCGTGGAGGAGTCTGGGCCGTCCGGGTGGATCCTCTGACTCCGAGCACGGTGTGGGCGGCGACGACCGAAGGTGTTTACAAGTCGACCGATGCGGGATCGACCTGGGTCCAGAAACTTGCCGTGATCATGGCCATGGACCTGCGCGTTCACCAGACGAGTCCCGACACCGTGATCGCGGCCTGCGGGAACCTCGGCTCGCCCGGCCGCGGCATCTTTCGGACGATCGACGGCGGCGACACCTGGTCCCAGATCACGGCCGGCGGAATCCCGCCGGGTTTTCTGGGCAAGATCCAGTTCGGGGTGGCCGCGCAGGATCCGGACTACCTCTACGCGAGCATCGGGAACGGATTCGAGTACCCGGACGACGGAAACCACTTCACGTGGCTCTTTCGCTCGCCCGACTTCGGCGAGACCTGGGTGCTGCGCAACACGACCGACTATTCCAAGTGGCAGGGCTGGTACGCTCACGACGTGGCCGTGCACCCGGTTCACCTCAATACGGTCATCTGCATCGGGATCGACATCTGGAAGTCGGGGAACGGGGGCGCGACGCTGACGCAGAAGTCCGATTTCAGCGGATACTACTCGGGCATCCTGCCCGCCGGCGGGCCGGAGGGTCCTCCGAACTACTCCCACGCGGACCATCACGACGTCGTATGGCACCCGACGGACCCGAACACGATCTACTTCACGAACGATGGTGGAATCTTCAGGACCACCGACGGCGGGGAGACGTTCGCGGGGCTCAACGGCGGGTACCAGACCACGCAGTTCTACAACGGGACGGTGAGCTCTCCGACGGATCCCGATTTCTACATGGGTGGACTGCAGGACAATTCGAGCGCGATCTACCGGGGTGGGCCCGAGTGGCAGGCTCACCTGCTCGGCGGCGACGGTGGATGGTGCGCCGTCAACCGCGTGAACCAGAACATCGTCTACGCGACCGCCCAGTGGCTCCTCGTCGGACGGTCCGTGAACGGAGGGAACAACTGGCTCTGGGTCAGTCCCCCCGACCTCGGTGGTCCGGTCGCGTTCCTCGCGCCGATCGTCATCTCGCGACCGAACCCTCAGATCCTCTACGCCGGAAGCAACTACGTATTCAAGACCTTCGACGGCGGTAACTTGTGGTACGTCGGGCAGGGCGGAACCGAGATCGATGGCAACGCCATTCTGCTGCTCGCGGTCGCGGACAGCAACGACGACGTTCTCTACGTCGCGACCTATCCCGTCGTGAGCCGGGGCCGCGTACACGTCACGACGGACGGCGGCTCCACCTTCAGCGAGATCACTGGATCCCTGCCGGACCGCTACCCGGGCGACATGATCGTCGATCCGACGGATGAAGCGATCGTCTACCTCACGATGTCGGGCTTCGGCAGCTCCCACGTGTTCAAGTCGACGAATACCGGCGCGAGCTGGACCGACATCGACGCGGGAGTCTTGCCCGACGTGCCCACGACCGCCGTCGCCGTCGATCCGATGTTCCCGGGTCACGTGTACGTCGGCAACGACATCGGGGTGTACTTCACGGCGGACGAAGGGGCGAACTGGGTGCAGTTGGACGCGGGCCTGCCGGAAGCGGTCCTCGTGAACGACCTGAGCATCTCACCTGCGGACCGGACCCTCCGAGTGGCGACGCACGGCCAAGGCGTGTTCCAGCACGATCTCCTGGGAACGGCGGTCGGCGTCGAGACTCTCGTATCCACGGCCTCCGATCTCACGCTGCATCCGGCGGCCCCGAATCCGTTCCGCGACGCGACCACCGTCCGTTTCGAGGTGCCACGAGCCGGACGGGTCGAGCTCGCGATCTTCGACACTCGTGGCGCGCGCGTACGCACGCTCACCGACGACGCGAGATCGGCCGGGGTCCACGAGGTCGCTTGGGATGGTCGCGACGAGTCGGGTCGCCGAGTGGCGGCCGGCGCGTACTTCTTCCGGCTTCGGGCCGGCGAGGAGACGGCCGGCGGGAAGGTGCTGCGGGTGAGGTAGCTCTTTGGCGACCAGGCTCGTGTATCTCGTTCGTCACGGTCAGTACCACATGGATCCGAACTCCGCTCGCTTCGGCACGCTCACCGCACTGGGTCGTCGACAGGCCAAGCGTGTCGGTCGGCTTCTTCGTCCGCTTCCCGTGACCCGACTCCATTGCAGCGATTTGCCCCGGGCCAGAGAAACCGCGGCGATCATTCACGAGGGCGTTCCGGCCCTTGGGCCTTTCGTCTCACGTCGACTCCGCGAGTGCATGCCGGGGCTCCCGCTGTCGATGCTGCGGAAGCATGCCGGCGACCTGGATGACCTCGAGTTGCTGCGCCGCGTCCGAAACAACACACGCTTCAAACGGATCATGGAGCACCAGATCGCACGCGACATGAAACGCGAGGTCGCGGAGCTGTCGGCCGCGTTCTCAAACGGATCGCGCCGGGCCGACCGAGCTTTCGCCTACTACTTCAAGCCGGCGCGCGGCTCGGACAAGCTGGACGTCGTCGTGTGCCACGGCAATCTCATTCGCGCTCTGTTCTGCCGGGCGATGGGAGTTCCACCGGAGTATTGGTTGAGCATGATGCCCACCCACGCGGGGATCACGGTCATCGGCGTCGAAAGCTCACGAAGAGTGCGGCCCATCGCGTTCAACGAGACGCTCCATCTTCCCCCGGAAATGCGCACGGAATTCTAGGGGAGTAAGCCCGCGTAGAGCTGAACCTCAGTCGCCACCCGGTCCGCCATGTGGAGCGTGCTGTCGAGGTCCTCGTGGCGAAGCATGACGAAGCCGTCGGCGAGGAGGCTCCGACGCCAGTCCTTCGCCGGCTGGCCGACGGGCGTCAGGTCGACGGCGCAGATGTGTTCCCCGTACTGCGCGAGAATTCTGTCGAGTCCTTCGATCTTCTGGACCACGCCGGCTCCTTGCGCACGCTTGAAGATCCCCGCCGAGTGGTACTTCCGATCCACCGGCTGGCTGAAGCGACCATAGCAGGCCGCTTCGGCCCAGCCACGGTAGAGGTCCAGGTCGCTGGCGAAGTTCATGAGGTCGACGGTGCGGACACCGGGCGCGCGCGCCGCGATCTCGCCGAATACGGCCGTGCCGTCTTCCTGTCGGAACCACTCCATGTGCGTGAAGCCGGTGGAGAAGCCGAGAGCCTTCAGCACGTGGAAGCCCATCTCGCGTCCCGACGCGACCCAATCCGAGTCGACATCGCGGCGGCAAATCGTCTGCTGACTGATCCACTGGTGCTGTCGTGACACGAGCGCGCGCGGCCGATAGTACGCGATGTTGTAGTAGAGCACCTCGCCGTCGGCGCACACGGTGTCGAACGTGTAGTCCTCACCCTGGACGAACTCCTCCACGCTGACCTCTTCTACGTGGCGGAGCCGCGGGATGACCGCTTCCAGGTCGTCGGGGCCGTCGAGTCGGTAGGTGTCCTGCGACCCGGCGCCGGCGATCGGCTTCACGACGAGCGGGAAGCCGATGCGTTCGGCCTCCTCTCGGATCTTCGCCGCACTGAACGCGTTCGAGTGACGCGGCGTCCGGATGCCGGCTCGGTCGAGGTGCTGCTTCATGATCTCCTTGTCGCGGAACGCAGTCGTCTGTTCGACACTCATTCCGGGAAGCCCGAGGTCTTCGCGGATTCTCGCCGCCAGCACCATGACCAGTTCGAACAGGCATTCCACGCGATCGATCTTGGCCTTCGACGCGAGCCGGCGGACGTCGCCAAGCACCGCCGCCTCGTCTGCGAACGAACTCACCTGGACGTAGGCGGATAGATGCTTCCGCGCGAGCTCCGGGAGAGCCCCTTCCGGCTGGTCACCGAGCCCGATGACGTTCGCTCCGACCTCGGCCAGACCACGGGTGAAATGCGGCATCTCCGCCGGGAAGCCCGGGGACAGCATCAGGACGTTCATGCGACCTCCACGTCGACCCGGCGGATGATACGCCCCAGCGCCTCGCGCACCACGGCCGTCTCCGGGTGGCGCACGATCACGTAGCCGTCCCCGTCGTACGTTCCCGTGGTGGATCGGCCCGGCTCCGGCAGCATGACCTCGACGGCCAGGTCGCCCACCTCCTGGGCGGCGCGCTCGACCCCGCGCACCGCGCGGATCCGCCCGGGCCCGCGGCCCCGCAAGAAAGCGACGCCCGCCGCGAAGGGTCGCGCCGGCGGCTCGAACTGATCCAGGATCATGAGCCTCGCCCACGCGCGATAGAAGTCGGTGTCGTGCGCATATGACATCAGGGTCACGAACTGCGCCCCCGGCGGCCGCGCCCCGACTTCCGAGATCGCGTAGGTTCCGTCCTCGCGCTGGAACCACTCCATGTGACTGAGACCGGTCTTCATTCCGAGCGCTCGCAACGCCTGTTCCGCGATCGGGAGAAAGCCGTCGAAGTCGGGCCGCCGGACCTCGCGGGGTAGGACGACACACCATTGAATCCACGGCTTCTCGAGCACCTCGAGGGGTCCCGGTAGATAGTCGGTCGTGGAGTACCAGACGACTCGGTCGTCGAGGAAGACGCTATCGAAGGAGTGCTCCTCGCCGACGACGAGCTCTTCGAGCATCGTCTCCTGCCCGGCGCCGGGGCTTCCCCATCCCAGCGCGGCCTCGAGCCTTTCGCGGGAGTCGACCCGGAACGTGCCGCGCGAGCCCGAACCGGACGTCGGTTTCACGATCAAGGGAAAGCCGACCTCTTCGACGAAGCGCCAGATCTCTGTCTCGCTCGCCGCGCGCCGGTGGCGCGCGCAAGGAAGTCCCGCGGCGGACAGAACCTCTTTCATGCGGGCCTTGTCGCGGAAGTTCCTCGCCGCGTCCGCCCCGAGGCCGGGAATCTCGAGCGCATCGCGAACCTCGCCGAGCGGCACTTGGAGCTCTTCGAGCGCACCGATCAATCGCTCTACCGGCCCGATCTCTCCAGCGAGCCGCCGAACGGAGCGGGCGATGGATTGTGGGTCGATCGCGTCGTCGACGGTCTCGAAGGCGGCGAGCCGATCCCGCAGAGGCGACTCGATCTTGTCTCGGGTGTCCTGCGTGACGAGCGCGACTTTCACTCCGGGCAGCTCG
>JALGZO010000221.1 GCA_025774865.1 bacterium
ACCACGCTCCCCTCGGGCCGACGCCCAGTCGATGGCGAAACAGCAGCGCGAGATCTCGGTCAGCGAGTTTTTCACCAAGAACCGGCACCTCCTCGGATTCGACAGCCCCACGAAGGCGCTCCTCACCACGATCAAGGAGGCGGTCGACAACTCCCTCGACGCCTGCGAAGAGGCCGAGCTGCTCCCGGAGCTCTGGGTGGAGGTCCATCCGGTGGCCGAGAACCGTTTCCGCGTCGTCGTCGAGGACAACGGCCCGGGAATCGTCCGCGCCCAGGTACCGAGAATCTTCGGGAAGCTCCTCTACGGCTCGAAGTTCCACCGGCTGCGGCAGAGTCGCGGCCAACAGGGAATCGGGATCTCGGCGGCCGGCATGTACGGCCAGCTCACGACCGGCAAGCCGATCGTGATCGAGAGCCGCATCGGGCCGGAAAAGCCCGCGCACCGCTTCGAGCTCGTCATCGACACCCTCAAGAACGAGCCGGTGATCAAGAAGGACACGGAAGTAGACTGGAACATGCCCCACGGTACCCGCGTGGAGATCGAGCTCGAGGGGGTCTACAAGGGCGGGCGCCACGGACCGGAGGCGTACCTCCGGCAGACCGCCCTCGCGAATCCGCACGTGAAGCTGACGTATCGTGGTCCGAAGGGTGAAGAGACCATGTGGGAACGCGCGTCGCAGGCGTTGCCGGAGCCGGCGCTGGAGATCAAGCCACACCCGTACGGCGTCGAAGTCGGCATGCTGCTGCGCATGACGAAGGACACGAAGTGCCGGCAGCTCCGCGCGTTCTTCAAAGAGGAGTTCAGCCGAGTCGGCCCGAAGGCCGCCACCGCGATCGTCGAGGGCGCGGGGCTCGGAACCGCGACCTCACCGAAACGCGTGACGACCGAGGCGGCCGAGCGACTCGTCAAGTCGATCCGCGAGACCAAGATCCCGGCCCCCCCGACGAATTGCCTTTCCCCGATCGGGGCCGACCGACTGGAGGCGAGCCTCCGGGAGCAGATCTCGTCCGACTTCGTGACCGCGGTGACTCGCACGCCGTCCGTCTACCGGGGCAACCCGTTCCAGATCGAAGTCGGTCTCGCGTACGGCGGTGACCAGCCCGCCGAGGAGCTCTCATCCCTCTTCCGTTTCGCCAACCGAGTTCCGCTGCAATACCAGCAGGGAGGCTGCGCCATCACGAAGTCCGTGCTGCAGACGAACTGGCGCGCGTACGGACTGCAACAGAGCCGCGGCGCCCTTCCCGCGGGGCCGCTCACGCTCCTCGTCCACATCGCGAGCGTCTGGGTCCCTTTCACGAGCGAGAGTAAGGAAGCCGTGGCGAGCTACGACGAGATCATCAAGGAGCTGAAGCTCGCGCTGCAGGTCGCGGGGCGCCAACTCGGCCGCTTCATTCGTCGTGGCAAGCGCGAGATGGACGCCGAGCGCAAACGCGCCTACATCGAGAAGTACATTCCCCACATCGGCATCGCGCTTCAGGAGATCCTCGGCCTGTCTGAGCGCGAGGAGAAACGCATCGTCACGACACTGACCGGCACGCTCGAGCGTAGCCGGAAGATGTAGGAGACGCCATGCCACCGAAACGCACCAAGACCGCCGCCAAGAAGAGGAGCGCGAAGAAGGCCATGGTGAAGGGCGGGACGGCCATCGTGAAGAGGATCTGCTCCGAGGCCACCGTCGTGCGCGAGAAGATCTTGAAGAAGCGAACGCCGTCGCTTCACTTTCCCCTGAGGAATCTCGCGAACGTCGTCTATCGGCCAGCGGACGGCTTCTTCCGCATCAAGGGCAAGAAGAAGGAACGGACGCTCACCGTCGGCACCGTCAAGACCTTCGCGCAGACGCTTCGCATGATGTCCTTCTCGAAGGAGCTCGTGGAAACCGACGACATCGCCACCAAGCGAGAAGCGTATTACGTCAGCAAGAACTGGGACGATTGCCGCTTCAACGAGCAGCCCGAGAGCGACGCCGTCATGGAAGACGTGGAGGCGCTCTTCGGTGTGAACCGGGAACAACTCGGGTTCATCCCGGAGGAGAAGGGCGGCGACGTGGCCGGCGAGCTCGTCGTCATCGACCACGATCGGGAAACCGGTGAAGAGCTCCAGATCGATTGC
Organism: bacterium; assembly: GCA_025774865.1. Taxonomy (GTDB): domain Bacteria; phylum ARS69; class ARS69; order ARS69; family ARS69; genus JALGZO01. Next base: position 2,110 of record JALGZO010000221.1, read on the forward strand.
ACCCGATTCGGCAGCGGCGCGTACTCGATCCCGATCTCGGTGGAGGACCTGCAATTTCGGACCCGCGCGAAGTTCGTGCTCGCGATCGAAACGGCGGGCATGTTCCAGCGGCTCGTGAAACACGCCTACTGGCGCGATGCGCGCTGCATCCTGATCTCGCTGGGGGGCGTGCCCACGCGCGCGTGCCGCCGCTTCATCCGCCGTCTCTCCGACGACTGCAAGCTCCCCGTCTACGTCTTCGTCGATGGCGATCCCTACGGCTACTCGAACATCTACCGTACGCTGAAGGTGGGAAGCGGAAACGCCGCGCACCTGAACGAGTTCTTCTGCGTGCCGCAGGCGAGGTTCCTGGGCGTCACGCCGACGGACATCACGGACTACGAGCTCCCGACTCACCCGCTGAAGGAGGTGGACATCAAGCGGGCGAAGGACGCGCTCAAGAACGATCCTTTCATCCGGCATCACAAGCCGTGGCAGAAGGCGATCGAGCAGCTCATCAAGATGGGAGTCCGCGTGGAGCAGCAGGCACTCGCAAAGCACGGGCTCAACTACGTCATCGACGAGTATCTTCCGCGGAAGCTGGGAAATCCGA
>JALGZO010000222.1 GCA_025774865.1 bacterium
CATCTTCCCCGATGTGGCAGGTCTGGAAGAGAATTACTTCGCAGCGGCCTCAGGACGCTTGCCGAAAGAGCCGCGCCTGGAGATCACCATTCCGTCCACGCTGGACGACAGCCTCGCACCCCCGGGCTGTCACGTAATGACCCTTCTCGCCAAGTACTATCCCTACGAGCTGGCTGACGGGCTCCGCTGGGATGGCATCAAGGAGCAGGTTGCCGACCAGATCGTCGATACCATCTCACGGGTGATGCCCAACCTTCCCGATCTCATCGTCGGCCGCCAGATGCTGAGCACTCTGGACCTGGAGACCCTCTACGGGCTCACGGAGTCGGACATCTTCCACGGTCGCCACGACCTGGATCAGCTCTTCAGCCTGCGTCCTCATCCGAAGGCCGCTCAGTATCGGACCCCGATTCGGGATCTGTACTTGTGCGGGTCCGGCGTCCATCCCGGTGGTGGTGTGAGTGGCGCTCCCGGCCACAACGCGGCGCGGCGAGTGATTGCCGACCTCAAACGACGATAGAGGTCGATGACGCCCGCTCCCAGGGGCACGACTTCATTCCCAGATGACGTTCGGAACCTCTCCGCCGCGGCAGCGACCCGGTGAGGTATTCGGGCTAGCCTCTATCCAGCAACCACAGGGAGCGATCGCCGCGATGGACGAATGGATCTCGATTGCTGCGAAGAAGCGCTGGATACAGCGAACGTGGCTACTGGCCGCGTTTGCGATCGCCGTCGTGTGGATCGGCTGCCAGCCCAAAGACGTCAGGCCCGGCCTCTGGCTCCGTGGTGAGAGCGTCGAGGCGCACCTCGACGACTGGCGCTTCACCAATGACGTCGAGGAGGTATTCATCGAGACCCGCCCGTGGTACGGTCTCCGCCATTCGACGACGATCTGGTGCGCGGAGCTGGATGGCAAGCTCTACGTCGGATCCTACGGCGATCAGAAGAAGGCCTGGGAGAAGAACATCGCCCACAACCCAGAGGCCAGGCTGCGAATCGCGGGGAAGATCTACGAGGTGACGCTGACGCAGGTGGCCGATCCCGACCTCACGGATGCCCTGCACGCGGTATACGCGCAGAAGTACGACATGGTGGAGGTCTTTGGTGACGACATCCCGCAGTGGTGGTACTACCGCGTCGCACAGCGCGGTCAGCGCTGAGACGACGACCCGGCTCCAGGACATGCTTCCCGACAGAACTGGAGACAAATCATGAAGAACAGGATTCTGATCATCGGCGCGGGAGCGCAGGGCAACGTCCTAAGCGGGGTGCTCGCCAGGGCAGAGGACGTTGGGGGTATCACGCTCGGGGATGTCGACGTGGATCGCGCCCGAGAGGTGGCCGCGTTCGTGGCTCCGGACAAGATCGAGGTGGCTCGCGTCGATGCCTCGAACGCAGAAGAGATGACTTCCTTGATGAAGAGCGGGGAATACGATCTCGTGGTGAACGCCACGTTGACGGACTTCAATCGCAGCATCATTCAGGCGGCCGCCAACGCGAAGATCCACTACCTGGACATGGCGTCCGACGAGTTTCTCGAACCCAGCACGTCGGAGACCGTTCCGGAGGAATTCCTCGTCGAGCAGCTGGACTGGGTCGACGACTTCGAGGACGCCGGACGGATGGGCGTAATCATGGCCGGAGGGGACGCCGGTTTGAGCAACATCATGTGCCGGGAAGCGGCGGACGAGCTGGACGAGATCGACTACATCGGCATCAAGGATTTCGGCGCCGTGGAGTGCGATGTTCCCGTGGCCATGTGGTCCTTTGAAACCTATCTCGATGACTGCGCGACCGAGGCGGTCTACTGGGAGGACGGGCAGTACAAGTACGCCGAACCGTTCTCTGGCGCCGAGACGTACTACTTCCCGCACCCGCTCGACCGCATGGGCAAGGTCGTCTACCACTTCCACGAGGAGCCGATCACGATACCCAAGTTCATCGGCAAGCCCGTGAAGTACTGCGACTTCAAGCTGGGCGAGCCGGACATCGACATGTGGGAGTTCATCATCAACCAGCTCGGGCTCATGGACAGCGAGCCGATGGACATCAACGGCGTCCAGATCTCTCCGCGAGACGTTCTGGTTCGGAGGCTGCCGCGGACCTTGACTCCGAAGGAGTGCGTCGAGCTGGTCCGGGAGAATCGGTTGAACAGCCAGATGATGGTGGCGGTGGACGTGAAGGGGCGCAAAGGCGACCGGAGCCTGCACTTCAAGCTGTGGTCGGACGGTCCCGACTGCGCGAAGGCCTGCGGTATCATTCCCGGCGCCAACGACGTGTCGTGGGTGACCTCCGTTCCGGCCGCCATCCTGTCTCTGATGATCGTGCGCGGACAGCTGAAGAAGACCGGAGTCTACCCCTGCGAAACCCTCGATCGCGAAGAGCGCCAGATCTTCTTCGACGGGATTCGGGAGTGGGAGCTCAAGGTGCAGAAGCAGGTGACCGAGATCGCGTGATTTCCGTCTCGACGGACGCATCCAGGGGGACGCGAAGATGAAGGCACTCTTGCAGGTGCTCTCGACGGAAGAGCGTGCACGCGTACATGAAGAATCTCTTCAGATACTCGAACACACTGGTGTACGTGTGGAGACCCCGGTGGGTCGCCAGATCTTGAAGGACGCCGGCGCGTCGGTGGATGAAACCAGTGGGATCGTGCGATTCCCGAAGAACCTGGTGGAGGAATCCCTCGAGCTGGCG